>DASSHJ010000031.1:0-26405 GCA_035692965.1 Nitrosospira sp.
TATCGCAAGCTTGTGGATATGGTCGTGGATGACGGGGAGGGAGAGGCCGCAGTACAACAAGTCGTTCGCTTCGTCCACCCGCGGCTGCGCGGCACTTTAGCTGCCTTGGAATTACGTCGCGCCGCCGCACCCATTACCTACGAATCATTGAAGGAAATAGTGAATCATTGGGCGGCGACCGCAATGACGTTGACCGACCGCGACCTTCGTCTTATGGAGCGCCTTGCTCGGGCACAGATACGCAAAATAGGAGGTTTCGGGGACGGAGCCATAGAGGAGATCAAGAAGTTGGAACTCTCCATCGCATGGGAACGGCACCACGTCGCTCCATGGACAATTTCATGAATGATGCCTATCAGCTCTGCTACACCTGCATATTCAGGAGCGATATGGGATACCTTTTTTAACTTAATTTGAGGATTGCTGATGACTCACGGGGCCGCTACAACGCTGACTATGGCTACTATTATTGAAGATCATGCGCACAAACGTCCTCACCAGACGGCAATCATCTATAACGATCACCGTTTTTCTTACGGACAGTTGAATGCGATGGCCAATATGATCGCTAACGGTCTTGTAGAGCTTGGGGTAAAGCCCGGAGATCACGTTGCCATCTCATGTCCAAATTTGCCGTATTTTCCAATGGTCTATTTTGGGATTCTCAAGGTCGGAGCGGTGGTTGTTGCCTTAAATGTTTTGCTCAAGCCACGTGAAATTGCCTTCCATCTGCAAGACAGTGATGCGAAGGCTTTTATTTGTTTTGAGGGCACCGCCGAATTGCCGATGGGGCAGATGGGGAAGGCAGGGTTTGATGCCGTGCCGGAATGCCGAACCATGATCATGATTACTGCCAATCCCGCATCGCCTTCACCCACGGAAGGCGTTAAAACACTGGGCCAATTGATGCATAACCAGCTGCCGATGTTTGCCACCTATAAACCGAAACCGACCGACACAGCGGTGATATTTTACACCTCGGGTACGACCGGTCGGCCTAAAGGGGCAGAGCTAAGCCAGATAAACCTATTAATGAATGCCGTAGTCGTGCGGGATCTGGCTGCTTCAGCAATGGAACTCGGTGCTGATGCACAGAATGTTGTTCTCATCACCTTACCGCTTTTTCATGCCACCGCTCAGCAAGCACAAATGAACGCCAACTTGCTAGCAGGTGCAACCTTGACACTCATGCCGCGTTTTGAGCCGGGGTCGGTGCTAGAGGTGATGAAGCGGGACAAGGTTAATCTGTGGACCGGCGTTCCAACCATGTTTCATGCTTTATTGGACTATGCAACAGCGAACAGTATCGATATCGTCCCTGTTGCAGCCAGTTTGCGGCTGATTTCTTCGGGAGGAGCGCCTATGCCGGTCGAGTTGATGAATCGATTTCAGGATACCTTTGGCGTCCGAGTTCTGGAAGGTTATGGACTATCGGAAGCTTCTCCGGTTGTCTCCTTCAATCATGCAGACACGCCTTCCAAAGTAGGAACGGTGGGTCAAGCACTATGGGGGGTGGATATTAGGTGCGTCGATGATGAAGACGAGCCGGTCCCGATAGGAGAAAAAGGTGAAGTGGTCATTCGTGGCCATAACATCATGAAGGGGTACTATAAACAACCCGAAGCTACTGCAGAGGCCATGCGCAACGGGTGGTTCCATACCGGAGATATAGGCATTCTCGATGCGGATGGCTATCTTTCCATTGTGGATCGAAAAAAAGATATGATCATCCGCGGAGGTTATAACGTATATCCGCGCGAGCTGGAAGAAGTCTTATCGACGCATCCCGCGGTATCAGCTGTAGCGGTTGTTGGCATTTACCATGAAAAACTGGGTGAAGAAGTAAAAGCCTTTGTCGTGAAAAAAACGGATAGCGAAATTACCGAAGATGAGCTGATAGCTTGGTGTAAGGAAGAAATTGCAGCTTATAAATACCCTCGCCACATTGAGTTTCGTGATCAATTACCAATGAACGCCACCGGTAAAATTCTCAAGCGCGAATTAAGACAGTAATGATATGAAGTGGAGCCTAAGCTTATATTCGGGCTAGAACCAATAAAAATCCGGGGTGCTAAAGATTTGATGCGATTTAACATCAACACAAATATTAAATTATTCTTAAAGGGGTTCGTCCTTAATTAGGCCGTGCAGACGTCTGCCCCCCACACAGGCTCGCATTCACCCCAGATCACTTCCACCAATGACCACTAACCAGACTGCTGGTCAGCCTCGACCTAATACTCAACAAGCCTTCATGCCAAACCGGTCCGCCACAGCGCCGGTTGACGTCGAAGAGTGGCCCCTGTGTGAACTGGAATCCACAATCGAACGTGCATGGGCCGCAGGCGTTAGTACATCGCATTCCCAGGCCGTGCGCGACGCTGTCGAGACCACCCTCTCGGGACTCGACTGTGGACGCATTCGCGTGGCTGAGCGCCAGGGCGTGGGCCAGTGGGCCGTTAATCAGTGGGTGAAGAAGGCCGTGCTACTGTCGTTCCGGCTGAGTGACAACAAGCTGTTGCGTGCCGGAGACCTGTCGTTTTTCGACAAAGTTGCATCCAAGTTTGCCAACCTCAACGAGGACGATATGCATGCGAGTGGCGTGCGCGTGGTGCCGCCAGCGGTCGTTCGGCGCGGCAGCTTCCTGGCTCATAACGTCGTCGTGATGCCAAGCTTCATCAACATCGGTGCTTACGTCGATGAAGGCACGATGGTTGATGGCTGGGCCAATGTAGGTTCGTGCGCTCAGATCGGAAAGAATGTACATATCGCCGCCGGCGTCTGTATTGGCGGGGTGCTCGAACCCATGCAGGCCAACCCGACAATTATTGAGGACGACTGCTTCATCGGCGCCAACTCATCAGTGGTCGAGGGCGTCATCGTCGAGGAAAACTCAGTTATCGCCATGGGTGTGCACCTGGGCCAGAGTACCAAAATCATCGACCCCGAGACTAAGCAGATCAGCTACGGGCGCATTCCAGCAGGCTCGGTGGTCATTGGGGGAACGCTCCCGTCGACTGATGGCAGCTATAGCACTGCCTGTGCTGTGATTATCAAAAGAGTCGACGCGCAAAGCCGTGCGAAGACGAGCATCAACGAGCTGCTGCGCACCTGACCCAAGCAGAATTCAAGGGCGTCCTCGACCTACGGAACAGATATCTGGTTCCAGACTTTGGTCGTATGGGCGCTTCGCTGCCTACAGCACGGGGGCGGTACGCTTAAGCCGGGCAATAGTCCACAAGCTAATTCCCAGCGAAGCAGCATTCATCGCCACTCCACCGATGGAGCCGAGCGCCAGGGCATTCAGCAGCCACAAGCCGGTGGATAGCATAACTCGTGCGCGCAGACGGGTGCCAGCCAGGTAAAAATACGCATAGGTGGCGTTGATGGCAGAAATCCAGGGCAGCAGTGAGACCGGACCTGCCCAGGTCTCCCACAGGACGCCCGTAAACACCAGGCAGTACGAAACGGCGGTTGCGCGCCGCCCAGCTGCAGACATCGCAGGTGCGAGGAACGCCAGGATCTGGCGAGATGCAATCAGCAGACATATTGCGGAGGCGGTCCACGCTAATAGCATTGCATAGTGCAAGGCCCACAGTACCAAGCCCACGCCTACGCCGGTCTTCATCATTTTGTCCTCACGCATAGCGTACGCGCCGAGGCTCACGATCATGGCTCCGTAGCCTACCAGCTGCACGGAGGAAAACGGATCACCGGTAAGAGTCACGTTGTAGCTCCTCTAGCCATGGCCATCGGATAATTGATGAGGATTGGGGGGCACCTGATTTGTAAGCTGGAGCCTTCGAAGACACAAGGACTCAAAAAATTTAACCAAAATTTTACCATTCCGTTACAACTTCTTCTTTAAGTCGGATTATTGTTACCGAGCCTCGGGAAAGGCTGAAGCTTCGCTACTTTTATCCAGCGGGATTGCTTTACAGGTCAGCGGATATAGCCCGCTGCAAGAGGTGTGAGGAGAGGATTCGAATTCAATCTCACATTTGGCCCCAAGCTCTTAATATCAACAAAAGGAGATAAACATGAAAGGTAAAAAAGTATGGGAACGCGGTTCAATTTTGGTTTTTATATTTTCAGGCAGTGTAGCAGCTGGAGTACCTGAGGGGCCATTTTCACATAATTACGATATCGGAACCCTGACTTCGACTCCGTATGAAAACGTATTTAGTGGGGAGACCAATTTACTTTCACATAGTTACACATTCGATCTTGACGCCCCGGCAACGGTCGATGCGCGTGCGGTAAACGCTAGAATGGAGACAGGATTTATAGGTGGCCTCTTCCCCGTGACTCACACGCTGTTCGATATAAGTCTTTTCGATAGCGGGAATCACAAATTGTATGAAGGAACAACAACTCAAGCCTGGACTTTCGGAAGCACGTTGGAAGCAGCCGTTTCCGGTGAGCTTCCCGCTGGGAAAGATTATTTTGTGCTTATAACCGGGTCCCAGACAAATGATACTGCTCTGGCATATGCGATCAAGATCTCGGTTATCCCAACTACCGTTCCTGAACCTGAAACCTATGCAATGTTTTTGGCCGGCCTCGGGATGCTTGTGTGGCGTATACGACGCCAACGAAGTTAATCGGGCGGATGTTGCGCATGCGAATGTGCCGGGGTGTCGGGCGTATCCATCAGCAGACCTTTGTGGAAACCTATTCCAGGTGAGCTACGGCCAAGCTCTACACGACCAAGACACTGACTGCAAGCGCTATCTGCTCAATGATTGGGCAAGTTCTCTTCCGGGATCTCGCCTTCGATTGAAGCGATCCCTGTTTCGACGTATAATACGCTCTCAATAAAAACGGGACGAGGTCACTTGTCCCGTTTTCCATATCTTGTCCTCAATCAGGAGTTCCCCGTGTCGCAACACCCGCACGCCGTCCTTGCGCTCGCTGACGGCACAGTATTCCGTGGCTCGTCGGTCGGCGCCGAAGGGGTTACTGTGGGTGAGGTCGTGTTCAATACCTCGATGACAGGCTACCAGGAAATACTGACCGACCCTTCCTACTGTCAGCAGATCATCACATTCACCTATCCTCACATCGGCAACACGGGCGTGAACGGAGAGGATGTCGAATCCGGCAATATCAACCGGGTTTACGCCGCAGGGATGGTTATTCGCGATCTGCCGCTGGTTTCGAGCAGCTGGAGGAGTACCGGAGATTTGCCGGGATATTTGAAGCGCCAAGGCGTGATAGCGATTGCAGATGTCGATACGCGAAAGCTCACGCGCATTCTGCGTGAAAAGGGTGCTCAGGCCGGATGCATAGTGGCGGGCGAAGCATTTTCCCAAGCGGATGCAGTGCACCGGGCGAGGCAGTTCCCTGGACTTTCGGGGATGGATCTCGCCAAAGTGGTGAGCTGCGCAGAGCCTTATGAATGGACGGAAGGTGAATGGAGTTTGCGGGAGGGACGCAAGCCGAGGAAGGATACGTCTTTCCACGTCGCAGCGCTCGATTTTGGGATCAAGCAGAATATCCTTCGAAAACTAGCCCAACGCGGTTGTCGAGTCATGGTTTTACCGGCACAGACAAGTGCCGATGAAGTCCTCCAATTGAAGCCGGACGGCGTATTCTTATCCAATGGACCGGGTGATCCCGAACCCTGCGATTACGCCATCACTGCCACCCGGGAGATCCTGCAAGCCGAAGTACCGATTTTTGGGGTATGCATGGGTCATCAATTACTCGGTCTGGCGATTGGCGCAAGAACCGTCAAGATGAAATTCGGGCACCACGGCGCCAATCATCCCGTGCAGGACCTCGATACAGGGAGAGTGCTCATCACCAGCCAGAATCATGGCTTTGCGGTCGATACGGGCTCCTTGCCAGACTATGCTCGCGTCACGCATGTGTCCTTGTTTGACGGGAGCTTGCAGGGTTTTGAATTGATAGGCAAAAATGTCTTTTGTTTCCAGGGGCATCCAGAGGCAAGCCCGGGTCCCCATGACCTCGACTATTTGTTCGACAGGTTTGTTGCCTCCATGGAAAACCGCAAGAAGGAAGGAATCCAAACCCGAGTGAAGTAGCTTTGCCGAGACGAGTTCTGCCCCCATTTATCGGACGTTCATGGTTCGCTACCCGGGTATCCACCTATCCTCACGAGCATGGCACAACAATTGTTCAGAGCGATATCGGCTAAAGCAAGCCTAAACTAAATAATGCCTCGACGTAACGACATAAAGAGCATTCTCATACTCGGTGCGGGACCGATCGTTATTGGTCAGGCGTGCGAGTTTGATTATTCCGGCGTGCAGGCGTGCAAGGCGCTTCGAGAGGAAGGGTACCGGGTCATCCTGGTGAACTCCAATCCGGCGACCATCATGACCGACCCTGAAATGGCCGATGCAACGTATATCGAGCCCATTATCTGGCCCATGGTCGCGAAAATCATCGCCGCAGAGCACCCCGACGCCCTCTTGCCGACGATGGGAGGACAAACAGCGCTTAACTGTGCGCTCGATCTGGCAAAAAACGGCGTTCTTGACCAATACGGCGTCGAGTTGATCGGCGCATCGCGCGAGGCCATTGACAAGGCTGAAGACCGTGAAAAGTTCAAGCAGGCCATGACTCGAATCGGACTGGGCTCCGCTCGTTCCGCCATTGCCCATAGCATCGAGGAAGCCCTTCAGGTACAGGCAATGGTGGGATATCCCGCAATCATCCGCCCGTCCTTCACATTGGGTGGAAGCGGTGGCGGGATTGCCTACAATCGCGAGGAGTTTCTCGACATCTGCGAGCGCGGACTGGAAGCGTCTCCAACCAACGAGTTGTTGATCGAGGAATCTGTTATCGGGTGGAAAGAATTCGAAATGGAGGTGATACGCGACAGAAAAGATAACTGCATTATCGTCTGCGCGATTGAAAACCTTGATCCGATGGGCGTGCATACCGGTGATTCCATTACAGTCGCGCCAGCTCAGACGCTGACAGACAAGGAATACCAGATTTTACGGGATGCATCGATTGCGGTCTTGCGTGAAATAGGAGTTGAGACAGGCGGATCCAACGTCCAGTTTGCAATCAACCCGAAGGATGGGCGCATGCTCGTCATTGAAATGAACCCTCGGGTGTCTCGATCCTCCGCCCTTGCCTCGAAAGCGACAGGGTTTCCGATTGCCAAGGTAGCGGCAAAGCTTGCCGTGGGTTATACCCTGGATGAGCTCAGGAATGACATTACTGGCGGCATGATGCCTGCCTCATTCGAGCCGGTGATCGACTACGTCGTCACAAAAATTCCCCGTTTTGCTTTCGAGAAGTTTTCCCAGGCGAACGATCGGCTGACCACGCAGATGAAGTCGGTCGGCGAGGTGATGGCCATCGGGCGGACATTCCAGGAGTCCCTGCAAAAAGCTTTGCGGGGCCTGGAAATTGGTGCAGATGGTCTCGATGAAAAAACCACGGATATCGATGTGATCACCGCTGAGCTGGGTGATCCGGGCCCTGAGCGCATATGGTATGTTGCCGATGCATTTCGCTGCGGCATGCCGCTTGAGGAAATACATGAGCACACGCACATTGATCCCTGGTTCCTGGTTCAGATAGAAGATCTGGTGAAACAGGAACAGTCGGTCCTTGGAAAAGACCTGGGTTCGCTCGACCGGCTGGAATTATTCAAGCTGAAGCGTAATGGCTTTTCCGATCAGCGGTTGGCAAAGCTGATGCGGACAACCCAGGGGGCTGTCCGCTCGCGCCGTCATCAACTCGAGTTGCGGCCCGTATACAAGAGAGTCGATACATGCGCTGCTGAATTTGCGACCCAGACGGCCTATATGTACTCCACCTATGAAGAGGAGTGCGAAGCGCTTCCCAGCGACAGGAAAAAGATCATTGTGCTGGGTGGGGGCCCCAACCGTATCGGGCAGGGCATCGAATTTGATTACTGCTGCGTCCATGCAGCGCTTGCCTTGCGCGAAGATGGCTTCGAAACCATCATGGTGAACTGCAATCCGGAGACAGTCTCGACCGACTACGATACCTCGGACCGGCTTTATTTCGAACCGCTGACACTCGAGGACGTACTTGAAATTGTCTTCGTCGAGAAGCCCTTGGGGGTAATTGTCCAATACGGCGGACAGACGCCTCTCAAGCTTGCGCGAGACCTCGAGGCCAACGGAGTTCCCATCATTGGCACGAGTCCGGACATGATCGACTGTGCCGAAGACAGGGAGCGCTTTCAGAAAATGCTGCATCAGCTCGGACTGAAGCAGCCGCCAAACCGTACTGCACGAAACCCTGAGGCGGCCCTGGCCGCTGCCCGAGAGATCGGCTACCCGCTCGTGGTCCGCCCAAGTTATGTTCTCGGGGGCCGGGCGATGCAAATCATTCACGAACAGACCCACCTCGAACGGTATATGCAAGAGGCGGTGAAAGTTTCCCATGATTCTCCGGTATTGCTGGATCGTTTCGTGAACGATGCCGTCGAGGTAGACGTCGATGCGGTGTGCGATGGCGAGACAGTTCTGATTGGCGGCATTATGGAACACATCGAACAGGCGGGCGTCCACTCGGGTGATTCAGCCTGCTCCTTGCCTCCCTTCAGCCTTTCGAAGCCGCTTCAGGACGAGTTGCGGGGGCAGACGGCAGCAATGGCCCGAGCCCTCGGAGTCGTCGGGCTTATGAATGTCCAGTTTGCCATTCAGGGTGAAACCGTCTTCGTGCTTGAGGTGAATCCGAGGGCTTCCCGGACCGTACCCTTCGTATCCAAGGCCACGGGGCTGCCACTGGCAAAAATATCCGCCCGCTGCATGGCCGGTATCTCGCTCGTTCGCCAGGGCGTAGTGAAGGAAATAATCCCATCCTATTATTCCGTTAAGGAGGCGGTCTTCCCATTCATCAAGTTTCCGGGCGTAGACCCTATACTCGGGCCAGAAATGAAATCCACGGGCGAAGTGATGGGTGTTGGTCAAACCTTTGCGGAAGCATTCGTCAAGTCGCAACTCGGCGCGGGGGTGAAATTACCTCGCAAGGGCAAGGTATTCATAAGCGTGCGGCAGGTCGACAAGCCGCGTGCGGTCGAGATAGCGCGCAATCTTGCACAACTTGGATTCACGCTTTATGCTACACGCGGAACCGCCACTGTGCTGAGCAGCGCGGGCTTGACCGTCACTCCCGTGAACAAGGTCGCGGAAGGACGCCCGCACATCGTGGATATGATCAAGAATGGCGAAATGGACTTGATCATCAATACGGTGGAAGACAAACGCAGCGCCGTGCATGACTCGTATTCGATCCGCAACGCTGTATTGCAGGCCAGGGTAACGTATTACACCACGCTTGCAGGTGCTCGGGCGGCCTGCATCGGGATGGCGAATATGGGCGAATTGCGGGCATACAGTCTGCAGGAACTCCAGGGATCGGCGGCAGAGGCACCGTGCGAAGCGTCTGATGAGGGACATCTCCTGGTAAAACAATTTTGATAGATGGCAGCAACAGGACTATGGGTAAAATTCCATTAACAGTAATTGGTGCAGAAAAACTTCGCGCGGAATTGCATGAACTCAAGACGGTGCAGCGTCCCGCTGTGATTACGGCAATTGCCGAAGCACGTTCTCATGGCGACCTTTCGGAAAATGCAGAGTATGAAGCGGCGAAGGAACGGCAGGGTTTTATCGAGGGGCGTATTGCAGAGCTGGAAACTAAACTTTCCAATGCCCAGATTATAGACCCGGCGTTGCTCGACGCTGGGGGGGCCTGCGTATTTGGCGCTACGATCGACCTTGAAGACATGACCAATTCAACCACGGTAACCTATCAGATCGTGGGAGACGACGAGGCTGACATCAAGGCGGGGAAGATATCCGTCAGCTCCCCCATTTCACGGGCGCTTATAGGTAAATACCCAGGAGATGTGGCGGAGGTTATAGCCCCGGGTGGTGTTCGAGAGTACGAAATTCTGGATGTGAAGTACGTTTAGTGGGAGCGCCTCAATCTCTCAAGAACTGAAATCCTGAAGACAACGAGTTCGCTTCCGTACTTCATCGCCCGCGTCTTGGAGCCATCTTTCTCTTAGGGCGGAGAGACGGATCCTTGTTCGCGGAAGCGATCAGCTCCCTGCTCTTTCCCTTGGAAGTTGCGCCGCTTGTTGTTTTCCGGATATTTTCAACGGGTATCTCATTGGGAACCGGGCGGTAGATTACGAACATCCTGCCTATGTGGTGGATCGGAGCAGCTCTGAGCCGCCCGCAAATCTGTTCCAGCAATGCCTCTCGCGTTTCCCGCTCATCGTTTGAAACCTTGATTTTGATCAGCTCGTGGCTTTTGAGAGCCTGATCCAGTTCACGAATAACGGCTTCCGACAAACCCCCGCCGCCGATCCATACAACAGGCTTAAGGGAATGGGAAAGGGCTTTGAGGGTGGCTCGATGGCTTGAAGAGAGTTCCAGCATGAGATCAAATCAATCCAGGACGATATCTTGCCATTTTAAGCAATGAAACGCACCAAGACCAGCAAGGCCTGGATGAAAGAACACGTAAACGATTTTTTCGTCAAGCAGGCAAAAAAGGAGGGCTACCGCTCCCGTGCCGCCTACAAGCTGGTCGAAATTGCGGAGCGGGATCGTTTGATTGCACCGGGCATGACAATTATCGATCTCGGTGCGGCACCAGGGGGATGGTCCCAGGTCGCAGCCGAAAAGTTGGCGGGGACGGGAATGGTGATTGCTGTCGATCTGCTTGAAATGCAAGCGATCCCCGGCGTCCTGTTCATGCAAGGGGATTTCAGGGAGCCGCAGGTTCTGGCGGAAGTGAAAAAAAAGCTGGAGGGCCGACCTCCCGGCCTTGTAATTTCGGACATGTCGCCTAATATAACAGGCATAAGCATAGTGGATCAGGCGAGGGGAATGGAGCTGGCTGAGCTGGCTCTCGATTTCTCCGTCGATCAATTGAACTCTGGTGGAAATTTTCTCGTCAAAGTTTTTCAGGGCAGCGGTTTCGAGGCATTTTTAAATGCAATGCGCACTACGTTTGATCGAGTGGTAACACGCAAACCTGGAGCATCCCGCGATCGAAGCAGCGAGATATATTTGCTGGGACTGGGGAAGCGAGGCTGATTTTCACCGGAGTGGCTTCAATAAAACGGGAGCCAGCGACCAGCGTGCTACTATAAATCTCGAAATGGGTTTAGAATGAAGCATTCAAGGATATTGACGGCGCAAGCCAAGGAGCTATCTTGAACAATCTCATCAAAAACATGGCCATCTGGCTCGTGATTGCTTTGGTGCTCATGACGGTATTCAACCAGTTCAGCACCCGGCAATCGGCGCAGGCCCCCATGGAATATTCGCAGTTCATCGAAGAGGTCAAGCAGGGCAGAATCGCCAAGGTTACCATCGAAGGGCGTACCATAAAAGGCACGAAATCCGATGGAAGGCGCTTCACGACCTATACCCCTTCAGATCCATGGATGGTGAGCGACTTGCTCAAGGCGGGGGTCATCATAGACGCCAAACCGGAGGAAGAGCCTTCTCTCCTGATGAATATTTTTGTTTCCTGGTTCCCAATGCTGCTGCTGATCGGCGTGTGGATTTTTTTCATGCGTCAGATGCAGGGAGGCGGACGGGGTGGCGGCGCCTTTTCGTTCGGCAAGAGCAAGGCGCGGATGCTGGATGAATCCACCAACCAAGTGACCTTTGCCGATGTTGCCGGTTGCGAAGAAGCGAAGGAAGAGGTCTCCGAACTGGTTGAATTCCTGCGCGACCCGAGCAAGTTCCAGAAGCTCGGCGGGCGCATTCCCCGCGGCGTATTGATGGTGGGCAACCCGGGAACGGGTAAGACGCTTCTGGCCCGGGCCATTGCCGGCGAAGCAAAAGTCCCTTTCTTCAGCATTTCCGGTTCGGATTTTGTGGAGATGTTTGTTGGGGTGGGCGCCGCACGTGTACGGGACATGTTCGAGCAAGCGAAGAAGCATGCTCCCTGCATCATCTTTATTGATGAAATTGATGCAGTCGGACGTCAGCGTGGCGCAGGTCTTGGAGGTGGCAACGATGAGCGTGAGCAAACGCTGAACCAGTTGCTCGTGGAAATGGACGGCTTTGAGGGAACTGCCGGAGTCATCGTGATTGCGGCCACCAACCGCCCTGACGTGCTTGATCCGGCCCTCTTGAGGCCGGGCCGCTTCGACCGGCAGGTAACGGTGCCGCTCCCCGATATCCGGGGACGCGAGCAGATCCTCCACGTCCATATGCGGAAGGTGCCCATTGCACCAGACGTCCATGCGGAAATTATTGCGCGGGGAACGCCGGGGATGTCGGGTGCGGATCTCGCTAACCTGGTTAACGAGGCGGCCCTGTTTGCTGCACGCAGCAACAAGCGTCTCGTGGATATGGATGACTTTGAGCGCGCAAAGGACAAGATATTCATGGGTGCGGAGCGTCGCTCCGTCGTGATGCCGGAGCGCGAACGGCGCAACACTGCTTATCATGAGTCCGGGCACGCCGTAGTGGCTCAGCTGTTACCCAAAACAGATCCCGTGCACAAGGTATCGATCATTCCACGGGGACGGGCGCTGGGCGTAACGATGCAATTGCCTACCGAGGATCGTTTCAGCATGGATCGGGAGGAAATCCTGCAGAGTATCGCGGTCCTGTTTGGAGGTCGCATCGCTGAAGAGATTTTCATGGGGCAGATGACCACGGGAGCTTCGAACGATTTCGAGCGTGCTACTGAGATGGCCAGGCGGATGGTGACCCAATGGGGCATGTCTGACCAGCTTGGGCCAATGGTATATGGAGAGAACGAGGGAGAGGTATTCCTGGGTCGTTCCGTAACGACACACAAAAATGTCAGCGAAGCAACCATGCAAAAGGTCGACATCGAAATTCGCCGGATCATCGATGCGCAGTATGGCTTGGCGCGCAAGCTGATTGAAGAAAACCGGGACAAGATCGAAGTCATGGCCCAGGCTTTGCTCGAGTGGGAAACCATAGATTCCGACCAGATCGGCGACATCATGGCAGGGCGGACTCCCCGCCCCCCGCGGCCTACAAAGGTGACCTCGACGCCTCCCAAGGACAACACGCCTCCTGGGGCGCCTGCAGCAACAGCAACTCCTGCCCAGGAGGTTTAAATCCGAGGCAGGAAGCGTTAAGAACAGTCACGAATGACAAGGTGGGGCTTGCCCCGCCTTTTTTTTGTACCTTGATACCTTCCCATCTTCCTTTCTTCCTTGCCTGGATTTGACTCTAATATTTCCCCCGTCGGTCGTCCCCTCATCATGGGGATTATCAACGTAACTCCCGATTCTTTTTCTGACGGTGGGCTGTATGCTTCACTTGGGCAAGCGCTCCGCCACGCTGAGCTGCTTTTTGAAGAGGGTGCTGACCTGCTGGATGTGGGAGGGGAATCGACGCGTCCCGGCAGTATTCCGGTTAGCGTGGATGAGGAATTGCGGCGAATCATGCCCGTGGTGGATGGGTTGGTGCGCATGAATGTACCCGTATCGGTCGATACCACCAAGCCTGAGGTGATGCGGGCCGCGATACGCGCCGGCGCAGTAATGATCAACGACGTGAATGCGTTGCGAGCCGAAGGAGCCCTTGAAGCGGCTGCGTCGGGAGATGTCGCAGTCTGCCTGATGCATATGCAGGGCGAGCCGCGCTCGATGCAAGTTCAGCCACGCTACAATGATGTGGTGAAGGAGGTAAAGGATTTTTTGCGTCAACGACTGGATGCAGCGCGTGCGTCAGGTATTCCGGACAAGCGCTTGGTGGTCGATCCGGGTTTTGGTTTCGGCAAGACGCTGGAGCATAACCTCGAGCTGTTGCGCAATCTGGATCAATTCGCCGATCTTGGCGTTACGCTGATGGCGGGACTATCGCGAAAATCAATGCTGGGAAAAATAACCGGAAACGATGTGGCTGCCCGGGTTCATGCCAGTATCGCCGCGGCACTGCTCGCAGTTGCGAAAGGTGCCCGAATTGTCCGGGTGCATGATGTAAAAGCGACCAGGGAAGCTCTCGCCATTTATAATGCGGTTAACAACCCGGTACCGGGTGAAGAAGGGTGGTCTTAAAAAGTCTGCCCAGGAGGGTAATGTGGGGGTGATTCAAGCCCGTCGCTGGAACACCCTTTTGCCCGCTTGGACTCTATTTCAGGGAGTGATTGGAATTGACTAGAAAATTTTTTGGTACCGACGGAATCCGCGGGCGTGTAGGAGAAGTCCCTATCACGCCCGAGTTCGTCATGCACCTCGGCTACTCGGCCGGGAAGGTTCTGGCTTCTGCAAACTGGCATCTTGCCCAGGGCGAGCGTCCGGCTGTGCTGATCGGGAAAGATACGCGCATTTCCGGATACATGCTGGAATCGGCTCTGCAAGCCGGGTTATCGGCGGCCGGCGTGGACGTGCTGCTTTCAGGGCCAACCCCTACCCCGGCGGTTGCTTACCTCACGCGCGCATTGCGGCTGCAGGCAGGCATCGTCATCTCCGCGTCGCACAATCCGTTCGATGATAACGGAATCAAGTTCTTTTCCGCCTCAGGCACCAAGCTCCCCGATTCCGTGGAGCATGAGATAGAGGCCGGTCTGAATCAGCCGATAAAATCCATGCCATCTGCACAGCTGGGCAAAGCGCGCCGTGTCAACGACGCGCGCGGACGCTATATCGAGTTTTGCAAGAGTACCTTTCCCAACCATCTCGATTTGCGAGGCTTCAGGATCGTGGTTGACTGTGCGCATGGGGCGACATACCAGATTGCAGGACACGTGCTTCACGAACTGGGAGCGGAAGTGGTCGCTATCGGGGCTCAGCCGGACGGCCTCAATATCAACCACGAGTGCGGCGCGACACACAGCGCTACGATAGGCAATGCGGTCAAGCAATACAAAGCTGATATTGGCATCGCGCTGGATGGCGATGGCGATCGCGTGATAATGGCGGACAATAACGGCGTTCTTTACGATGGCGACCAACTGATCTACATCATCGCTGTGCACCGCAAGCGAAATGGCCTGCTCAGGGGCGGCGTCGCCGGAACATTAATGACGAATCTCGCGGTTGAGAATGGCTTGAAGAAATTGAACGTTCCCTTTGCCCGCGCCAACGTCGGTGATCGCTACGTGCTTGAGTTGATGCAGAAGAACGCCTGGCAACTGGGGGGAGAAGGCTCGGGGCATATCATTTGCACTGACAAGCATACGACGGGTGACGGAATCATTTCCGCGCTGCAAGTCCTTTATGCGGTTCGCGATTCTTCGAGCACGCTCGCCGAGCTTGCGCGAGACGTCACGCTTTATCCTCAGCAGCTCATAAACGTGAAAGTGCCGAAGGGGTTTGATTCGGGCAAGAGCGCCGTCATCAAAAACGTGCAGGCTGAAGCGGAGCAGGACCTGAACGGAAGTGGCAGGGTTTTGCTGCGTGCATCAGGTACAGAACCCCTGATACGGGTGATGGTGGAGGGGCAGTCTTCGCAGAAGGTGAGTCACTGGGCGGAAAAAATAGCGGATGCCGTTCGGACTGCCGCAGCATCGTGATAGCCGGGGTTCGGCATCAGGGTGGAGTGGGCAGGACTGAGATAGCTCACCTGGATTGAATCTGGCTTCACAAAACGGTAATACCGGTGGACTAACATAGGCACTTTTAATCGATCAACAATACCGGGGAAACGAGATGTTGAAATTGCCGAGATGGATGCTGGGAATATCCGTTGCAGCAGCCGCTTTGATTGCTGGCATCAGTATGGCGGCTTCGGGCAGGATGGTAAAAATTGATGGCTCCAGCACGGTTTTCCCTATTACCGAAGCCGTGGCGGAAGACTTCCAGAATGCGAAGAGAGGTGCGGTAAGGGTGACCGTCGGCATTTCTGGCACGGGCGGGGGATTCAAAAAGTTTTGCCGGGGGGAAATTGACATCGTGGATGCATCTCGGCCCATCCTGGAAAAGGAAATGGCCGACTGTAGGGCCGCAGGGGTGCAGTACGTCGAAATGCCGGTCGCGTTTGATGCCCTGACCGTCGTGGTCAACCCGAAAAATACCTGGAGCAATGTTATTACCGTGGCAGAGCTGAAAAAACTATGGGAGCCTGCTGCGCAACGAACTATCATGCGCTGGAACCAGGTAAACCCCGCATGGCCGGACGAGCCAATAAAGCTTTATGGAGCGGGCGCGGACTCGGGCACCTTTGATTATTTTACGGAAGCAATCGTCGGCAAGGCAAAATCGAGCCGGGGAGATTTTACGGCATCTGAAGATGACAACGTGCTGGTACAGGGAGTTGCCAGCGACAAGTACGGACTTGGTTTTTTTGGTTTTGCCTATTACATTGAAAACCAGAAAAAGCTGAAGGCGATCGCTGTCGACGCAGGGAAGGGACCTGTGATGCCCTCCGCCAGGACGGTGGAAGATGGCACTTACCAGCCACTGTCCCGCCCCATCTTTATTTATGTGAACGTCAAGTCAGCGGAAAGACCTGAAGTTCGGGAGCTTGTGGAGTTTTACATGAAAAACGGCCCCGAACTGGTGAAGGAAGTGAAGTTTTTCCCATTGCCTTCAAAGGTTTATACGACCAATCTGGAACACCTCGATAAGAAGAAAGTGGGAACGGTATTTGGTGGCAAGGCAGAAGTGGGCCTCAGGATTGAAGAAGTCCTCAAGCGCGAAGCCAAACTCTGAGCGTATCCTCTATAAACCCGCTTCACATGTCGAGCACATGAAGCGGCAGGGTGTCGGCCTAAAAGATGCGGATGTTGCATAATTCGAGGTTTTCAGCCGCGAGACGATCAAACTGCCAGGCGCAGCTCTATCCCAGCGTTATAATAGCGGCTGCGTCCATTTCTCGTGCAGCTCATGAGCCCCCCAGGCTACCCAAACTTTAAATTCCACTTTACCGAACTCCTCCGTCAGCTCCTAAGCGGCATGTTGCCCAAGGGGCTGGAGCCTGATATCGAGTTTGCGCGGCCGAAGCAGGCAAACCACGGGGATTATTCCTGCAACATTGCCATGCAGTTGGCCAAGCCGCTGCGGCGCAGTCCCCGAGATATCGCGACCCTGCTCGCCGAAGGGCTCGCTGCTTCGCCTTATCTCGAAAAAGTTGAAGTCGCGGGTGGCGGATTCATCAACCTGTTCCTCACGCTGTCTGCCAAGCAGCAGTTCCCGAACTATGTGCTGTCGGAGGGTGAGGGGTACGGACGCAGCAATATCGGTGCTTCCCGGAAGATCCAGGTGGAGTTCGTCTCGGCTAATCCGACCGGGCCACTTCACGTAGGTCACGGGCGAGGTGCCGCATTTGGCGCCAGTCTTGCGAACGTGCTGGAAGCTGCGGGTTATTCCGTCACCCGGGAGTATTATGTGAACGACGCGGGACGCCAGATGGATATCCTGGCTCTGTCAACCTGGTTGCGCTATCTTCAACTGAACGGCCTCGCCATTTCATTTCCCCCTAATGCCTACCAGGGCGAGTATGTGCGGGATATGGCCCGGCTTATATACCAAGCCCATGCCGCCCGTTATGTCCATGAACCCGAATTGCTTTTCGAGGGGATCGGTCACGAAGCGGAGGGCGAGGCGCGTCTGGATCACCTTATCGCCAATGCAAAAAAATTGCTGGGCGAGGACTATGCGTATATTCACAATTTTGTTTTGGCGGAGCAGTTGGGAGATTGCCGCAATGATCTGATGGAATTCGGGGCAGTTTTCGACGTCTGGTTTTCAGAGCAATCTTTATTTGATAGCGGAAGTGTGTCTCGCGCAATCGATTTCCTCGATCAAAGCAATCACATATACCAGCAAGACGGGGCAAAATGGTTTAAATCGACCGATTTCGGCGATGAGAAAGACAGGGTCGTCCAGCGGGAGAACGGACAGTTCACCTATTTCGCCTCCGATATTGCCTATCATCTCAACAAGTTCGAACGCGGTTTCGAGCGCGTCATCGATATCTGGGGAGCAGACCACCATGGATACATCCCCCGGGTAAAAGGGGCGATGAAGGCCTTGTCGCTCGACCCGGAAAAACTGGAAATTGCACTGGTACAATTCGCCATTCTTTACCGCGACGGAAAAAAAGCATCAATGTCAACTCGTTCCGGCGAATTTGTCACACTGCGGGAGTTGCGACAGGAGGTAGGGAACGATGCTGCCCGTTTTTTTTACGTCCTTCGCAAGAGCGATCAGCACCTGGACTTTGATCTCGATCTTGCAAAGTCGCAGAGCACCGATAATCCGGTCTATTATGTCCAGTATGCCCACGCAAGGATTTGCAGCGTGCTTGAACAATGGGCCGGAGACGCTTCCGTTCTCGCAAGAGCGGACATGTCGCCGCTTACCGGCGCGGCGGAACTTTCGCTGCTGCAAAAACTGATCGATTATCCGGAACTGTTGGAATCGGCAGCCCGGGAACTCGCGCCGCACTTGGTTGCTTTTTATCTTCGGGAACTGGCGGGCGAATTTCACAGTTACTACAATTCCACACGCTTCCTGGTACCGGAGGTTCCGGTGAGGCTGGCGCGGCTCGGGTTAGCTGCCGCTCTGCGGCAGGTGTTGGGTAACGGCCTGAAACTGCTGGGTGTCAGCGCTCCAGCTAAAATGTAGATTGTCCCATCCGCAGGTTTTACATGAGCCGCGATTACAAAACAAGCCCTAATTCTTTGAATCCCTTCAAAGGCAGAAATTCGCTGGTCATCGGCATATTCATCGGCTATGCGCTCGGTCTGCTGACTGCTATCGCGACATGGATGTACATCAACAAAGGGCCGAGCCCCTTTATTTCGGCAGACAAACCTGCCGATAGCGCGACGGCAAAAAGCGGTGCAGGTATACCGCAAAAAGGCGCTCAAGGCCTGGCCTCACCGGATAAGAGCACGGACGGAAAGCCGCGCTTCGAGTTCTACAACATGCTGCCGAATGAGGGGGAAACGATCACGGAGCAGCAGCTCAAACAAGGGGCTCAGCAGCCGGCCTCCAAGGACAAGTATTTCCTTCAAGCCGGATCTTTCCAGAATGCAAGCGACGCCGACAACCTGAAAGCCAAGCTTGCGATGCTCGGGGTGGAGGCAACGGTGCAAGCCGTAAATGTTCCTGAAAAAAAGGGTACTTGGCATCGGGTACGGGTAGGGCCATTCTCAAGCATTGACGACCTGAACCAGGTGCGCGCGTCATTGCAGCAAAACGGGGTTCAAAGCAGTGTTATCAAGGTTCAGGACGGAAAGCAGTAGCTCGCACATCTTAACCAGATGCGTACGTATCCCTTATTGTATTTCTTCATGAAGAAGGAGAAAAAATGAAGCGCATGCGTTTATTCGCGTTGATCCTGTTTTTCGCCGGGACGACCTTTGCCACCGCTTTCACCGCTCACGCCGAGCTTGTCGAGGGGCGCGACTACACTGTTCTTCGTAACCCGCAGCCTACTCACAGCGATAACAATGTCGAGGTTATAGAGTTTTTCTGGTACGGCTGTCCCCATTGCTACCAGCTCCATCCCTACATTAGCGAGTGGCTGAAACGGAAGCCGAAGGATGTAAGTTTCCGGTACGTTCCCGCCATTTTCCGCCCCTCATGGGTTCCGGCGGCCAGGATTTTCTATGCACTGGAGGTTCTGGGTGCAAGGGACAAGCTCCATGACAAGGTTTACGATGCCATCCACGTTGAAAAGATTGACCTGAACAAGGAAGATGTTTTGTTCGATTGGGTGGCGAAGCAGGGAATAGATCGTCAGAAATTTATCGACGCCTATAACTCGTTCTCGGTGCAGAACCAGGATATACCGCGCTCAACCAACATGTCGAAAAGCTACGGGTTGACAGGAGTTCCCGCGGTGGTCGTGGATGGCAAATACATGACCAGCGGGAGACTGGGGGGCACGCCCGAGGACACGATACGGATAATGGAGGAATTGATCGAAAAGGCACGGGCCGAGAGGGTAAAGAAATAGGAAATGCATGCAATAGGAAATGCATGCAAGGGTGCCGATTAATTTAAATCGGATCGGATCAAGTCCGGATGACAAGCTTGTAGTATTTTCAGCCTGGTGATCAGAAAATATAAGAGGAGCTGAAACGATGGCAACCGAAAAAGCGATTTTCGGCGCGGGATGCTTCTGGGGGGTGGAGGCAGCATTTCGCTCAGTAAAGGGCGTGCGTGAAGCAATATCAGGATACGCTGGCGGCCATACGCCAAATCCAACCTACCCCGAGGTCTGCACGGGAGAAACGGGGCACGCGGAAGCGGTGCAGGTGGAGTATGATCCGTCGCAGGTGAGTTACGACCGTTTACTCGACGTATTCTGGAACTGTCATAATCCTACCACTCGCAATCGCCAGGGGCCGGACATCGGTACCCAATATCGCTCCGCAATATTTTTTTATACGCCTGAGCAGGAGGAGGCCGCAAAAGCATCAAAGGAAATGTTACAGCGCGGCGGCCGTTGGCAAGCTCCTGTTGTCACCGAGATTTTGCCTGCCCTCGAGTTTTATCCGGCCGAGGAATACCACCAGCGTTATTTTGAAAAGCATGGTATTGCGGGACATTGCCATACCTGAGCGATACCTCGCGAACAAGTCTGAAAATTAAACGTTGCCCGTGCAAGGCCGGACAGGACGAGCAAGACCAAGAGGTGAGGCGAAAGTATCGCTTTTTCCGTGTGGAGAGAATAGCGTTCGCTTACAATCTTCCCAGCCTACTCTACCGCCTGTTGATCGAGCATTGATAGGCGGTTTCGGATCGCAGCAATACGCGCTTCGCTGACCTTGGCGTTAATAACGTCTGGCAACCGGCTGGCTTCTGATACTGTTCCGGCCGTTGCAGCCGCGATTGCCCCCGCATCCACCGATCTTGCTGCCAGTAACGCCTCACTCAACCGTTGGGCTTGCGGATAGGATTTTTCGGCATACCCAGGCCGCCCGTGAAAGTCGCATGAGCAGGCCTGCAGAAACTCCTCGAAACGCTCAGGCTTGCGGTAAGCATCCACCCCTTGCAGTATGCGTGCGATGGTAGATGCCCGGAGTTCGAGCGCCCGGTGAACGTCCCCGTGATAGCGGGCGACAAGCAGGGCCAGGTCGCGCGCCTCATTGGGTACCCTGATGCGTTCACATAAGCCGCGCACCAGCCTCACGCTACGGGCCTCGTGCCCATAATGATGCGGCCATTCCTCAAGAGGCGTTGTGCCTTTGCCGAGATCATGTGTCAGCGCCGCAAACCGTACCGGAAGCGAGTAATTTTTTGCGGCTGCGTGGTCGATTACCATCATCACATGAACGCCCGTATCGACTTCAGGGTGATATTTAATGGGTTGGGGGACTCCGAAAAGCGCGTCCACCTCGGGCATGATGCGGATTAGCGCGTTGCACTCGCGAAGCGCATAAAACATGCGCGAAGGCTTTTCTTCCATCAACCCTCGCGCAAATTCCTGCCAGACCCTTTCCGGCACCAGCGAATCAATCTCTCCGTTATGTACCATTTCATTCATTAACGCTAGAGTTTCTGGCGCGATACGAAACCCGAAGCGTGCGGCGAAGCGTGCAGTACGCAAGACACGTACGGGATCTTCGTTGAATGCCGGGCTGATGTGACGAAGTACGCCTGCTTCGAGGTCGGCTATTCCAGCAAATGGATCGATGATTACGCCACTCTGGTCCTTGGCTATTGCATTGATCGTCAGATCACGGCGGGCAAGATCTTCCTGCAGTGTGACTTCAGGGGATGCATAAACTTCAAACCCCTTATAACCGCGCGAAATCTTGCGCTCAGTGCGAGCCAAAGCATACTGCTCCTGGCTTTCCGGATGGAGGAATACGGGAAAGTCTTTTCCTACGGGGCGATACCCCAGACTCAACATCTCTTCCGGCGTTGATCCGACCACCACGTAGTCATGGTCCTGGACGGGCAGACCGAGAATCTCGTCGCGCACAGAACCGCCAACCAAGTAGGTTTTCATCAAATCAACCCGATCCCAGGCTTGCTGTATCACCGCCCTGCGCGCTGGCGAAACTCATCATAGCGTTCGCGGGGCAGTTCGCCTGTCAGATAAAACGGCGCTACTTCTTCCATGGCAACAGGATGAATGGCCCACACGTCCTCTAAAACGCTGTAGCCCTCACAGTCGCATATGTTGTCGATTTTCATCGAAAAGTAATTGTCCCGCGTCATAAGCTTGCCGGGCAGGAATTCGAGCAATAGCGCCTCGAGATAGGAGAAGCTGCTGTTGAGGCCTATGATTGTCGGCTCACCGCCGGTGGCCTGGGCAGCGTACTCGACCATCTGCCGGAGGCTATAGCATTTTGGGCCGCAGAGGTCATAGCTCTTGCCGATAGTATGGGGAGCGTCCAGGCTGGCAGCAAAGGCGCGCACCACATCTTCCACGAATACCGGTTGAAATTTGGCAGCCGGCGAGGCCAAAGCCAATATCGGGAACCTTCCCAATCGGGCAAAAAGCGTCAATGATGAATCACCTGGGCCAAAAATAACCGAGGGCCGGAAAACCGTGGTTTCCAGGCCGGATGATTTCACGATGCGTTCGCCCTCTCCCTTCGTTCGAAGGTAAGCGCTGGGCCGTCCCTCGCCCGCATTCAAAGCGCTCATGTGCAGCAGGCGCCGGATACCATTGCGTTGACACGCAGCTACGATTTTCCTCGGCAGTTCGACGTGCGCGGCCTGGAAATCGCCGTGAATCACACCCACCAGGTTGATGACGGCGTCCATGCCAGCCAGCAACCTGTCAAGCGTGGAATCGTCATATACGTCAGCCTGTACGACTTCCACGGTAGGCAGAACCAGAAGTTCTTTGGAACGCTCGCGACTGCGTGCAGGGATGCGCAGAAGGATTTCCTCCGCCGTCAAAAAATTGGCAAGATGCCCGCCAACAAAACCCGTCCCGCCAAAAACACAAACACTATTGACCGCCACGGCTCATCCCTCCGCCCTACTGGAATTTTTCCAGGCTCACCCGTGGCGGTACAATTCCCAACCGCTGCTTCAAGGGGGGCAACTGATGGCCAAACGTGCGCGCGTAATAGGTCGAGTTACTCATGACTTTCTTGACATAATCGCGCGTTTCGCTGAAGGGAATGCTTTCCGCGTAAATCGCCCCTTCCAGCGGCTTATCATCGCGCCATTGCAATGCCCGGCTGGGGCCCGCGTTATAGGCGGCCGAAGCCAGCAGGGGATGGTTGTCGAACAGATCCAGCACGTGCTTGAGGTAATATGTTCCCAGCTTCAGGTTGGTGTTCACCTCAGAAAGCGTTTTTGGATGTTTCCTCATCCCCATCCTTTTCGCAGCCCATTTTGCTGTCGCGGGCATCAATTGCATCAGGCCCATTGCGCCTGCGCTGGAGCGGGCGTCCGTCACGAACCGGCTTTCCTGCCGGATAAGGCCGTATACCCACGCTTCGTCCAGTTCCTGTTGCTTCAGGATGGCGCGCAGGGTGTCGCGGTGGGGAGCTAGAAAGCGCAAACTGAAGTCATGGTTCTGCGTCGTCTTATCCGCCGTATGAATGGCCCGATCATAAATTCCATTTTGCCGCGCGACTTCCGCAGCGGCCAGAAGCCGGCGATCATCGAAATCACGGATGGCCCAGCCCCACTCTCGCGACGCTTCGGTGCGCAAATTCAGACGATACAGGGCAAGCGCGCGCCGTATACCGGGGAGCCGCTCGATCCTGGAAACATCCTCCCGAGTAATCTTGAGGGGCTCAATGGGGGCTTGGAGGGTCAAACCCAGCTCCTCTTCCGCCAGTTGGCCGTAAAAATGATGCTCGACGCTGAGGGGTGCGAAAATGGCGTTCGCCTCAATTACCTTGTTGTCGGCTTTGAGCGCCCGCGCTTTCCAGTAGCGCCAGACTGCTGTTCCCTGCTCCTCCTCCGACATTGCTTGAATAGTATCGAGTACCAGCGCCCAGTTGCCCGCACGCAACGCCGAGCGCACTTTCCATCCCAGTTGCGCATCGGACAATGGTGCCGGTTGAGTGCTCCTGCCTGCTTCCGCAAACCACTCCAGCGCACGAGGATTGAGCCTTCGCGCCGCCTGGTCCGCAAGTTGCACCAGGAAATAGGAACGTTCTGCCTCATTGAATTGCTCACGAACCCTGGGCCAGTATACATACGCCTGATCTGGACTGATTCGGCTCATCCGCAGCATTGCAAACAGCGCAATTTCGCGGTCAGCGCGCCTCGCCATCTCATTCCGGTGATTTTCCAGGTAGCGTAGAGGGCCCTCCTGGGCGTTCGATAGCCTGCCTTCGTCAAGCGCCTCGGTATCAGGCAAGTACTCGTTGATACGTTTGGCGACCCCAACGTTTCCCGCTTCCAGTGCCAGGCGCAGCCTGGCCCATATATCTTCGACCGTCAGCACCCCTGCATTCACGAGCGTATCAAATAGAGGAGCGCAGCTTTCCGGCAAATCCCTGGGGTTGAACCACAGCGGTCGGGCTTCGGCAAGTGCGATGGCATCGCCGGCGGCCACGCGGTGCCGATAGGAATAACAGGCAAGCTCCGTGTCGAGGCTGGTAACGCCTGCGTATGTTTCCCCGAACAGATCCCACTGTTCATTTCTTCCCAGAATTTTCACCCACTCGAGCAGCAACCGGTCGGCAACAGGAGTATCCTGATATCGAAGAAGAAAATTTTTTACGGAGTCAGGACTTAGGACAGAATCCTCCAGTTGCGGGCGCAACTGATAATAGGCGGCGTATGGCTCCAGCATATGCCCTTGCAGCCGCTGGGCATAAAATGAAACGCGGGCACGATCGCCCTTCTGAAAAGCCTGCCTCATGGACATGAAATCGTCATCCGTGGCGGCGTGCAAAGCTCCGGCATACAATACGAGGCTTAACCCTGCGACAAACTTTTTCATTACCTGCTATACCTAAACAAAATGTTTAATGCAAAATCCATCGGGAGTGCTTCGAGCGCTTCAGGCAGTTTTCGAAGCGGCGTTTTCGAAGCGATGTTTTAAGTGAAGAATATCACAGATGCCTTATATCAGCTTAAACCCGGCAACCAATAAAACGATCAAAACATTTACCAGCTGGGACAGCCGGCGCCTCGCGGCGGCTCTGAAAGAGGCTGATAACGCCGGGCGCCTGTGGGCGGAGAGATCTTTCGGTGAGCGTGCGGAGTGCATGCATCGGGCGGCCACCCTATTCCACGAGCGGGTTGAAACATACGCCCAGTTGATGGCCGTGGAGATGGGCAAGCCGCTGCGCGAGGGCCGCGCCGAAGTGGAGAAATGCGCGCTCACTTGTGACTATTACGCCGTTCACGCTGAACATTTCATGCAGACCGAGCTGGTGCAGACCGATGCAAGCAAGAGCTTTGTCTGTTACGCCCCGTTAGGCGTGCTACTCGCGGTAATGCCGTGGAATTTCCCGTTCTTCCAGGTGATCCGTTTTAGCGCCCCGGCGCTGATGGCAGGAAACGCTTGTGTCCTGAAACACGCATCGAACGTGCCGCAATGCGCGCTCGCACTGGAGCAGTTGTTTCAGGACGCCGGATTTCCTCCTCATCTGTTTACGACGCTCATGATCGAAGCGTCAGACGTCGCCGACGCAATCGCCAGCCGGCATGTTCACGCGGTGACCCTTACCGGCTCCGAAGCCGCGGGGCGTGAGGTCGCATCTCATTCCGGGCAGCATTTGAAAAAGTGTGTGCTGGAACTCGGTGGCTCGGATGCCTTTGTTGTTCTCAAGGATGCTGACTTGGACCTGGCGGCGACCTTTGCCGTGAAGTCACGGTTCCAGAACTGCGGACAATCGTGTATCGCTGCCAAGCGACTCATTGTTGTGCCGGAGATTGCGGACGAGTTTGTGAGCGTGTTCATCGAGAAAGCCGGGGATCTGAAAATGGGTGATCCATTGAACGAAGCCACACAAATAGGCCCGATGGCTCGTCTTAATCTGCGTGATGGCTTGCATCAACAGGTTATGGATTCGATAGCGCAGGGCGCTCAGCCGGTTCTCGGGTGTCAGCTGCCACCGGGGGAAGGATCATTTTATCCCGTGTCCGTGCTCGATCATGTTACTGCGAGAACTCGGGCTTATCATGAAGAGTTGTTTGGCCCCGTTGCTGCCGTGATTCGCGTGGGAAACGAGGAAGAAGCGATCAGTATTGCAAACGACAGCCGCTATGGCCTCGGTTCGAGTATCTGGAGCCGCGATATCGAGCGGGCTCAAAAACTGTCAGAAGAAATTGAGGCAGGCTGCTGTTTTGTGAATGGGATGGTAAGGTCAGACCCTCGTCTGCCTTTTGGCGGCGTCAAGGCTTCCGGTTTCGGCAGGGAGCTTTCCTATCACGGCATACGCGAGTTCGTGAATATCAAGACAATTTGGGTGCGCTAACCCTGGCCGGGGATTCAGCAGAATCTCTAGCAGGATTGATTCCAAATCCGAGCAAAATAACTGGCTTTGGCTGCACTCGTTCACCGGTTGGTTTCGAGGGTTTTCGCGGAGACACCAGTGAAAAT
>DASSHJ010000032.1:0-4566 GCA_035692965.1 Nitrosospira sp.
CCTTGACAACTCGAGCATCATTGGCTCCCTGGATGACCATCAACGGCTTCCGTATCTCTTTTGCGTGAAAAAGTGGCGAGGTCGCGACAAGGATGTCTATATCCCTCACCGGATCACCTATTTCATCGTAAATTGCCTTTCTCACCGACTCCCAATAGGGTGGAATACTTTCCAGTGTCCTGAGCCAGTTGCTGACCCCAAATATATCGACTCCGACTTTAAAAACTTCCGGACGGAAGGCCAGGGCGGATAGTGTCATATAGCCGCCGTAGCTCGCTCCCATGATGCCGATCCGCTCCGGATCGATGTAGCCAAGGCTCGCCAGGTAAGTTTTTGCCTCGACGCAATCCCACAACGGCTCACGCCCATGCTTGCGATTTGCGGCCGTAAAAAAAGTCTTGCCGTAGCCGGAGCTACCCCGGTTGTTGATCCCGAGCACAGCGTACCCATGGTTTACGAGATACTGAATCTGCGCGCTGTAGCCATGCATAGTCTGCCCGCCGGGCCCGCCATGGACGTACACGAGGGCAGGAACCTTGTTTGATGAGGACGCCCCCTGCGGTTTATAGAATATGGAGGGTATAACCAGTCCGTCAAAAGATTTGAAACGAACAACCTGTCCCTCCACCAGATCCATAGGATCAATATCCGGGCTCAGGCTGCAAGTCAGCTGCTGGAGGCTTCCCGTGTGTAAATCTTGCACGAACAGGTTATCAGGCGAACGATCTCCGTTCACATAAAAGGCCATGAAATTGCCGCTTTCTGAAAACACAACCCCGCGGATTTCACCCTCGGGGAGTCGAGGAATAGCAAGGGGAATCTCTCTTTTTCTGCCATCCTCGTCGACGATCTCGACAACCCGTATCACGATGCTTCCGTCCTGGTTTATCGCAGTGACCCGGAATCGCCCATTTCGGGAAAAGTACGTGCTGATCACGTCCCAATCCGCGCTTTCCTTCTCCTCGATTCCGCCTCCGGCGAGATCATAAGTACACACCCGCTTGAATTCGCTTCCCTGATTGGTGAGAAAAAACAGCTTTTCCGACGCTGGATCGAATGTTTCCGCGTGGAAACCGATCGACCCCTCATGCTCAGTCAGATGCCTTGTTTGCTGCTTCTCAACGTCGAAGAGGTATATGTCCCCGTCAGAGGTTGTGTTGGATCGGTTCAGCGCAATCCAGCGTTCGTCGCGACTAATGGGTCCGAGATCAAACCCTTGCTCGTTCTTGTAGAGCAGCGTCCTTGTGTAGTTCCGAGTATCGTAGCGATAGAGATCAAAGAACCTCGCATCACGTTCATTGCTTGAAACAAAAAACGCACTGCCATCGGCTCGCCAGCCGATGAACTGCGCCTTCAGGTTCTCGCCCGGCGTGAGGTCCATTTCATTGCCATCCTCGCCGAGAACGAACAGGTGGAAGTTCTCATTGCCGCCTCGGTCACGGGTAAAAAGGATGCGGTTATCGGAGGGGAAGAAACTGACTGCAAAGGTACTGTCGGTAGTGGACCGCGTGAGTGGCTGTGGCTCTCCGATGCCGCATCCCTTTTCCCCTTTAGGTATTGCCAGGGTATAGACATTGAAGACACCCGACGCGTTGCTGCTGAAAAGGATACTGCGCTCATCGGCACTGAACGAGGCTCCCAGAATGGAAGTCGAGTTCATGAATTGTTCGATGGTGTAACGCTTCATATGAGCGGCCAGTGATATAGGGGCACCGAAAGGGGCAAGGACGTCATGGGCATTATGGCTCAAACCACCTGCTTCAACCACTTCATCCCCAATGTATACCACCGAACAGAACAATTACCACCATGAAGGCATCATATGCACAAAAAATTGCGCCTGGAAGTGCTGGGGAATCAGCGCAGTGTGTGAAGCTTATTCTTTGGCCGGGCAAGAATGGATCGATCATCAAGGGGATTTTAATTACCGTGAATAATTGGAGGAATCTCAAATGTTCAAGAAGATTGTAACCCTTGCCGCGCTTGCAGCCGGTGGATTGATGCTGACAAAGTATTTCCGTAAAAATCATGGATCGGAAAAGATGTCCACTGTCGAAGAATCAATCGAGGTGAATGTACCAGTCAGCACTGCCTACAACCAGTGGACACAATTTACGGACTTCCCCAAATTCATGAAAGGAGTCCAGGAAGTGCGACAGATCGATCCAACACACTTGCATTGGCGGGCGATTGTAGGAGGTAAGGAAGAGGAATGGGACTCCGAGATCACGGAACAGATTCCGGATACCCGTATTGCATGGCGCAGTACGACCGGGCCAAAAAATTGCGGAGTAGTCACCTTTCACAAGATATCCGATTCAACCTCAAGAATCATGCTGCAAATGGATTACGCACCGCAGAATGTAGCGGAAGGAATTGGAGATATGCTGGGAATAGTAAAGGCGGAGATACACAACAATCTCAAGTCTTTCAAGGAATTCCTGGAAGAACGCGGGAAAGAAACGGGTGCGTGGCGAGGAGCAGTTCCTCAGCAATAAACAGCTGGCAACAAGCAGGCTATCGGGGGCCCGCTATCCTGCCAGATAGCCTGCGACCCGTGGTCGATGTACGGTAACATTTAGCGAGCATCCGGGGGTCAGCAGCCTGCTTGATGGCGGCCGTAAATTCGAAAAAAATCCTGACAATTCAAGGACCCGGGCAGGGATGGAATGACGGGAGACCCGACACTTCTCATACTCTTGTACTTCATCCTGCCTGTCTGGTTGCTTGCCGGTTTCGCTGATTGGCTCTGTCATCGAGCTTCCCACATCGCAACAACGACTGGCGCCAAAGAGTCGCTACTCCACCTCCTGATGTTTGCAGAAATTGGCCTGCCGCTCCTCGCAGCGATTTTTCTGCAGATAAACGCTGGAATCATCGCACTCATGATTGTTGCGTTTTTCATTCACCAGGCGACCGCCCTTTGGGATGTGAGTTATGCTGTCACCGCGAGGAACGTCTCTCCTATTGAGCAGCACGTTCACAGCTTTCTTGAGATGATACCCCTGATGGCGATCCTGTTTGTCGTAACGCGCCACTGGGATCAATTTCTGGCGCTCTTTGGCTTCTGCGCCGAACCGCCGCGATTTAGCCTTGCGTGGAAAGAAGAACCCCTGCCAGCCACCTATGTGATCTCGATCATGGCAGCCACGCTCCTGTTCGAAATTATTCCTTACGTGGAAGAGCTTGCGCGGGGATTAAGAGCCAACCACGGGATGCTTGTGCCACCCAAAGCGCGCAGCAAGAACGAGTAGCACGCATTAGCAACTCATCGCAATAAAACGGCCCGGCAACTTGCACCGCCGGGCCCTTATTCCGGTCATCGATCTTATCAGGTCCAGCTTACGCCCAAGAGTCCCAAACCGGCCACGAGTACAAGAATGTATGTACTCCAAAACATCAATACACTGTTCATGGCGCACCTCCTTGCGTGCAGGTTGATACGCCTCCATATTACGATTCCAGCTTCTCAGTTCTGTTCGAAAGGCCGCACAAGACACGTTTCCTTGCAAATTGCGCCCTGGTTATAACTCAACGGTAGTGATGGTGGGACAATGATCGCTGGTTGGGATAGGCTGCCGGCTTCTTTTCACGGGTGCAATCTTGCTTGAGTAAAGACGCTCTCGCTGCGCCCGCTTGATCGGCCCGCTCACTACGATGTGATCCAAGCCTGCGAGACCTTTGCAACCAGGTTCCAGGGATTTCAGGTACACCTGGTACATCGGTGGAGATCCATCGGCAATTTCTTGCCATAGATAATCGCTTTTCACCCCGCCGGCTTCGTCCTTTATATTGGCTTCCGCCGGATCGGAGCCATCCGCTCGAACTTCGGTTCGGGCAATTCTCGCTCTGGCCTCCTGATCTATTCGCCGGTTAAAATCCCCAAGGAGGATGAAGCGAGGGCTCCGGCTCGCAACTTGCTCGATCCAGTCCTCAAGGATGGGAACCTGGCGGTTTAAGACGGTACAGGCCGCTTCAGGGTCGGTGAGCAGACGGCTCGGCCAGCGGCGAGAACCATGGAGATTGGCGCATCCTGACTTGAGATGGATATTCAAGAATGTAACGGGTAAACCATTGACGATCAGTTCGAGGGCCAAGCCGGGCCTGACTCGGCGGTGCTTCTCCCCCACGTGCTCTGCAATCGCAAGGTCCCGATGAGGTATGCACGTATACTCGCTGGCGAGTACCGACTTGTCCCACGCGAATGCCACTGTCTGAAAGGTGCTGTGAGGAGCGACGCAAACCTCGAAGTGCCCAGAAAACTTACCTAGCGCGTGCCGGACAACTTCTTCCGATTTCACTTCCTGGAAGGCAATCACATGAATCCCGTGCGCTTCAATGAGCTTCTCGACCGTTGCCCTTAAGCCCTCCAGCTTTAAATCGTAGTTTTCAATAGTTTCTGCCAGAGTCGGATGCTTCCTGCTCCCGTAAGCAGTACAGGGGGCTACCATCATTGCCGCATCAAGCCCGCCTGCGGCTGCAATAAACTGTTTCTGGCATAGCGTGGACCTGACTTCCTCCTCAGCCTCTGGATGGAAGGCGCCCCACGAAGTTCTGCTCCGCGCA
>DASSHJ010000033.1:0-8385 GCA_035692965.1 Nitrosospira sp.
CCTGTGGCAAACATGCGCACCATGGATACGATGTGGGTGAGCGGGCTTATGCAAACCAGGGCAAGCGAGACTGAAATGGGACAGGCGGGCTATCAACTCAAGGGCGAAAGAATCGAACCCTACAAGTAGCAGTACTCCCGCGCGCGTGCAGCATTGGAAGGGAAACGGCGATGAACAAAGAGAACAACACAAAGAACAGCACGAGTGAAGAGCTGCCCGATCGCGAGCATGCAAAAAAAGTTTACAAGGATACGCTCTATAAGCTTCAGGTCGAGCTGGTCAAGCTGCAGCGCCACCTCATCAAACACGACGACAAGATCCTCATCCTTTTCGAAGGAAGAGACGCAGCGGGAAAGGATGGTACGATCAAGCGGATCATCCAGCACCTGAGTCCCAGGGAAGTGCGGGTAGTCGCACTGGGTAAACCGTCCGACAAAGACAGAAGCTCATGGTATTTCCAGCGTTACGTTCCTCATCTGCCCACTGCCGACGAACTCGTGCTGTTTAACCGAAGCTGGTACAACAGGGCTGGAGTGGAGCACGTAATGGGTTTTTGCACTGAGGCCGAGTATGAAGAATTCATGGGCACTGTGCTTCCATTCGAGCACATGCTGATCCAATCAGGTATCAAACTGCTCAAGTACTATCTCGATATCAGCAAGTCCGAGGAGGCAAAGCGGTTGGAAGAACGCAAAACAGACCCGCTCGCGCAATGGAAACTAAGCGCGCTGGATGAATATGCGTTGAAAAAATGGGACCAGTACACGCTCGCTCGGGACAAAATGCTCGTTCATACCCATGATCTGATCTCGCCCTGGACTATCGTGCGCGCGGACGACAAAAAGATTGCGCGCTTGAATGTCATCAAGGATTTGCTCAGCCGTCTGGACTACCCTGACAAGGATGAACGCTTGATCCTGCCGGACCCGGCGATCGTCGCACAATTTGAAGCAGCCTTCATCGAGGACGGTATGCTGGCTTCATAGCTGTGCTGGTGAAGCGTTTCAAGGCAAAATAATTTACCTTCTTACCACCCCGTCTTGACCTGATGGGGTGCGGCCCTTCGGGCTCCACCTCCTGCCCATTTTAATACTCCCCTTTTAGCATCTCCCGTAGCACAGATGCGCTTGATCTTTTATCTGAAGGCCAAAAAGAACGTCTGAACCTGCAACGCCGATAGCGGGTCTGCGCATGCAATGGGATGTGCCAGAAAAGGGTCGGCGCGATAAGCAAGATGCGGATGTAATCCCCGGAATCTTATAGCAGTCACGGCTCGGATGTCCGTATTCGCCTCTTCATATTCCCCATTACCTGCCTTCAAACTTGATCGCCCCTCACTTAACTTACTTTTAACATATGAAAGTTGACAAAGTAGCTACAGAAAGGTAAGCTTGTTTCAACTGCCCGGGGATTCTGTCAGGCAGCCAGGTTTTAGACTCACAGGGGTGCCGAAAATGAAAAAAAAATTTGCAGGTGTTTTATTCATGCTCGGTTTTTTAGCTTCATGCGCTCCCATGAGCCGGTACGAAGCAATCGACAGCCCAGTCCTTCGGCAAACTGTCGAAAATGCAAGGACGCGTGAGGATCACGAGGCGTTGACGAGGCATTTCGAGACATTAGCCGATGAGATGCGAAGCAAGGCCGAGGAACAAAGAAAGCTCCTTGAGCACTACGAAGAGAAGAGCTACCTCTACGGGCGGCAGGCCCAGGACAGGCAGTCTCATACATGGGCATTGATGGTCAAGTATGAGAAAGCAGCGCGGGCGAGTCAGGTATATGCTGCCTCACACCGTATAATTGCCGCAAAACTCGAGCAGGGCGGCTATCGTCCCGGACAGCAAGCCGCGGGTGTGACTGGTAAGTCAAGCTCTAAAAATAACTGAAAGAGGAGTACGTCGCTCTCGAATTCTGGAAAGCCTTGCATGTCGCGATACCTGTTGCAAGTCGTTGCTTGTTTGTTTTTTGGTCGCTTCTTTATTTAAAGGAAACCAAGGCAAAATGAAAAGCTATAGCGGCAGTGACCCGGCCAAAATGTTTTGCTGTCCCTTCGATCAGGGATCGGAAGTGTTTCGGCAGAAGATGTTCAGGCATTTTGAATTCCATGATTGTCGAGGGACAGTAGAAGCTGGAACAACGCCGGAATGGGAAACACCGGCCGCGGGTTCGGGATTTGTCTCCTGATTCCAACAACCCAGCCGAGTCCTCTGCAAATTCCAATTTCTAGTTCAAGTCAGGTGCTTGACGCAAGCACCTGAAGCATTACAATTGAATTGATCCTTCCCTGAACGGAGGAAAAAATGCAGAGATGGGTTCCATTATTGCTACTGATTATCTTTACGATTGGCGCAACGCTTGCGCTGGTCGGTATGGCGAAGAATTTCGCTCAGAAACGGACCGTGTTTGCAGATCCTCTTTGCAAGGGCGCCTGGGAAAAAATGTACCGGGTTGAGCATAATTCGCCTCATGGAAAATCATTAGAGGAAAAGAGCAAAAAAAGCTGACGTTTGTTCTTATCGAGATGCTGACGCTCCGCATCTCGTTTCCCCCGCACTTTATTTCTGGGGCAGGCGAGAGCGTATCAGGAGTTATCTCCAACCTCCCTGCCGTGCACCTGGATCAGGAAAGGAGGTCTGCTTCGCCTCGCTCAGCCTTGACATCCTGTGCAAAGCCTGCCGAAGCAACTTTTCCCCGGGCCTCGTTTACTTTTTCACACCCGTGCGCTTCTCCTAGAACTGCTGCATGAGGTATGATGGCGGGCTGCTTCGCCGAATTACTTGATGCCCGACATCAACTCTGTTTTCTCTGCCGATGGTGCGCTTGCGCGCAACGTTCCCGGGTATACCGTGCGCGCGCAGCAGCGCGAAATGGCCCAGGCAATCGCTGACACCATCGCGGCAAATTCCATTCTCGTCGCTGAGGCCGGCACCGGCACAGGCAAGACCTTTGCCTACCTGGTGCCTGCCTTGCTTGCAGGCGGCAAGGTCATCATCTCCACCGGAACTAAAACTCTTCAGGATCAGCTTTTCAATCGCGACATTCCTACCGTGCGCGCGGCGCTGAAGGCGCCTGTCACCGTAGCGCTGCTCAAGGGCCGCGCCAATTATGTTTGTCATTATCACCTGGAACGCACTATCCAGGATGAGCGCCCGAGCCTTGTCAGCCGCGACGAGGTCCAATACCTGAAGTTGATCGAGCGCTATACGCGCACCAGTAAAACCGGTGACAAAAGCGCGCTGAGCGAAGTCCCGGAAAATGCTGCAATCTGGCAGCAGGTTACCTCAACCCGGGAGAATTGTCTGGGCTCGGAATGCTCCCATTACAAGGATTGTTTTGTCATGGAGGCGCGTAAGCAGGCGCTCATTGCGGATGTCGTGGTTGTCAATCATCACCTGTTTTTCGCGGACGTCATGCTGCGCGACGAAGGGCTGACGGAACTGCTTCCGTCCTGCAATACCCTCATATTCGATGAGGCGCACCAGCTTCCCGAAACCGCGAGCCTGTTTTTCGGCGAATCAGTGAGTACAAGCCAGTTGCTGGAACTTGCACGGGATACTGAAGCTGAAGCAGTGAGAAGCGCGAAGGACTTTGCTCCCCTCCCCGCCGCCGTGGCTGCGATGGAAAAGGCAACGCGAGATTTCCGCCTGACTGTCGAAGGTGAGAATATCCGCATACCGATGGCTACCACGATGAAAAACGGAAAATTCAGCAGCGGGCTGGATGAGCTAATGGAAAAACTGGAAATACTGGCTGGACAGCTGGAAAGCCAGGCTGAGCGCTCGGAAGGGCTGGAGAATTGCTGGCAGCGGGCTCGCGAACTTGCTGCCGGAATCAAGCGCTGGCGGGATCAGGCCGAAGCTGAGGGGTATGTACGATGGTTGGAAGTATTCAGCCAAGCGTTACAGCTCAATGCGACGCCGCTCTCGATTGCAGAGATATTCAACAGGCAGCTGACGGGCTCGCCTCGCGCATGGATATTTACTTCGGCCACGCTTTCCGTAAAAGGTGACTTCTCACATTATAAAAGCGAGATGGGGCTGAATTCGGAGACGCCCGTTTCCCAATCGGCCTGCTGGGAAAGCCCGTTCGACTTTGCCAACCAAGCCTTGCTTTATGCCCCTTCCGGCATGCCGGATCCGAGCAGCTCGCATTATATCCAGGAGATTGTCAAATTCGCGCTGCCGGTATTGAAGGCCAGCGGCGGTAGAGCTTTTTTTCTATGCACCAGTTTGAGAGCGATGAAACGCGTGCATGAGTTGCTTCAGGAAGCGTTTGCCAGGGATAAGCTCGATTACCCGTTACTTTTGCAGGGACAAGGCTCACGGTCATATATGCTGGAACGGTTTCGTAAAATGGGGAATGCCGTGCTTATCGGAAGTCAGTCTTTCTGGGAGGGCGTGGATGTCCGGGGCGAAGCTTTATCACTGGTGGTGATCGACAAGCTACCTTTCGCGCCCCCGGATGACCCCGTCCTTGCCGCACGCATCGATAAGATCAACAAGGAGGGGCGCAACGCCTTCATGGAGTATCAACTCCCTCGAGCGGTCATCAATTTGAAGCAGGGAGCTGGACGGCTGATCCGTGACGAAGCGGACCGGGGTGTGTTAATGATTTGTGACCCTCGCCTCATCACCAGGCCTTATGGAAAGAAGATCTGGCAGAGCCTGCCACCTATGAAGCGCACGCGGGAACTCGCTGAAGTGGAAGTGTTTTTTGGCAAAAAATAGACTTCCGCAGCTCCAGCCCTTTCATTGGGGTTAGGGTATCAAGAGCGATCGCGTAGACCTGTAACGCCTTCCTGCTCAGCGCAATGGGCGCAGCAGAACATCACCCCCTCCTTTTCCAGTCCGTGGCCTATTATTCGTACACCGCAGTGCGTGCAACTGGGGGCAAGGGTTTGGATTGCGCATTCGAAGCAATCAAACGTGTAGGTTTTATCCGAAACAATGATCTGAAAGGATTTGTCGTAGTTGTTTCCGCATGCGTCGCATTTTGGCATAAGGCCCCCTCTATCGAGCGTTGAAAAGTCACTATAGGCATAGCATACTTTCAGGGACAAGCAGTTTCATCATGATTCGATACCGCTCTCACCCCATTCGGTTGCATCCCGATCACGGAAGAGTGAAGTTCTCCCCGGGCTCCATTGTTTTCGATTGATGCTTTGCTTACCGCACCATTGCGCTAATCCGTTCCCGGCTAATGCCCCTCTCGAAACCGCAGATCTGACTTCTACTTCCGAATCATTAAATGGTTTAACCGAAATTTAACAGTCTGCTAACCTTCGGGCGAGATCGCCTGATGGACCTGGCCAATGGTGGAACTTACCCTTAAAAGGAGACGGGACAGGTTATAGAACCGCGGCTACGAGAAGAAGTTTACCAATAACCCGCTATTAGACCGGTTATTCAAGAGGCCGTATTGGACAGCAACGCGATCACACGGCCTCAGGCCGTTTCTTATAGAGCTCTGCAATCTGTTCTGCAAACCGCTTCTGCAATTCGCCGCGCTTCAATTTCATTGTAGGGGTAAGGAGCCCGTCCTCAACCCGCCACGGCTCGATTGTAAGGTGGACAGCGCGAATCCGCGCATATCTTGGAAATCCCTTCAAGACAGATTTGATTCTCTTCAAGACCGCCGCTCGCGCCGCCGGATTTACAAGTGATCCGGGTTCGTGAGCCTCCAGTTTGAGGCTCACTGCAAGTTTCTCCCACTCCCCTCTGTTGAGTACCAGGAGCGCGGTGAGGTAAGGTTTATTCTCTCCCACTGCCATTGCCTGCTCGAATAGCGGATCTTGCGTGATTGCCATCTCGACGTCGCTGGGAGGAATTTTTTCTCCGGTCGAAGTGACGAGAATTTCCTTGATGCGACCGGTGATGAATATGTGACTATTCGAAATGCTGGCCTTGTCACCCGTATGCAACCAGCCTTCAGCATCAATCGCAGCCCGGGTTTCTTCCGGCTTGTTCCAATACCCGAGCATGACGCCTGGGCTGCGCGCCTGGAGTTCATCATTCTCACCTAGCCGTATCTCAACTCCAGCCAAGGCCAGGCCGACCGATGCTGGAATATTATCATCCAGGCGGTTTGCCGCCAGTACGGGTGAAGCCTCTGTCAATCCGTAGCCCTGAATCAGCGGTAGTCCGAGACCAATGAAGAATCTTGCAGTTTCAGCGTAAAGCGGTCCGCCACCGCTCACCCCTATTCGCAACCTTCCGCCGAACCGTGACAGGATTTCATCCGCGACCAGTGGGTGAAGGACTGCGCCGATGAGAGAATTAAGCCAACGGCGAGGTGGCGTCTGCCCTGAGTGATGCTGTTTCGCGCGAAAGCGCTCCCAGCCAAAATCTATCGCCCGGTCAACCAGCAGGCGGGCGAACCTCCCCTTCTGATCCAACTGTTTTTGTATTTTTGATCGAATACCATCGTAAATTTGGGGCACGGCAACAAGCAAGGTTGGACGAATAACGTCAATGTCGCTCGGCAAATCCTTGAGCGAGCGTGCAAAGCCCACCGTGCTTCCCGCCATCATGGGTACGTAATAGCCGACAGTGCGCTCAAACATGTGAGAAAGCGGCAGCAGCGAGAGATAGATGTCAGAACGATAGCCGCGTATCGCGTTGAGTGTTGCCCCCGCATCCCACAAAACGTTGTGATGGGAAAGCATGACGCCTTTTGGCCGCCCGGTAGTGCCTGAGGTGTAAACAAGTGTTGCCAGGGCGTGGGGATCGGGCTCATGGGTAACGTACTTGTATTCCCCCTGTTCGTTCGGATATTTTTCGCCCGCGCTTTTAGCAAGCGGGTTGGGCTCTTCAGCAAAGGGTGAAGCCACTTTCGCGAGCCAGTCATCCAGGCTCTCCAGAAGGATCTTTTCATCCGTGCTCAACGCTTTCCCGGTCTCGCCCAAATTCTGTACCGTCAAAACCTTCTTCAGATGGGTCAGCCCAGCGCATAATGGAGCCAGCGTTTCCCACCGGCCCTGCGTTTGCACGAGGAGCAGGCGGGCACCCGAATCAGCGAGAATGTACGCGATATTGTCCGGTGAATCGGATGGATAAAGCGGAACGACGACCAGTCCGAGAGACAGCGCGGCCTGGTCGAAACCCACCCACTCCACGGAGTTTCGCAAGAGTATGGCCACTCGCTCCCCGGCACCGAAGCCCTCGCTTGCCAAAGCCGTCCTCCAGCGGCCGACCAGACGGCCCATCTCCTGCCAGGTGTAGCTACGCCATTTGCCGCTCTCAGAATCAAACTGTATGTAAGCGACGGATTCGGGGCTTCGTTCTTTGCGTATTCTGAACAGGCCGGATAATGTCCCCGCCTCATCAAGTGGGATCACATCCAGTTCTTGGTCAGGCTGCATCTTTAAATGAGACGAGCACGTTGAAAACTCGCGATCAACAGGAGACAGAGATATTGAAGCAACATTTCCTCATATTCTTTTCACCGACAAAGCTGCTTCCACGAATTCGCATACCGGTTTTTCGCTTTGCCGGCTTTCTGGTTTTGCGTCAGTTTTCATAGTAGATTAAATCCCTTTAAAATTCTGTGCCTAAGCGGCATGCATCAAGTCATACGGCGGCGCGTCAACTGCAAGCGAGGCATGTATTCGCGAGAATGGTCACCGGTGGATACTGGACAACCCGACGATGGAATGCAGGGGGTATGTGCGCGTTCGTCTAGTGTCTTGCCGGGAGCGAATTTGACAGGGAGGTCGGATTTGAGGGAAGTGAAGGATCAATGTACCGAATAAGCTTTTTACTTGCCTCCGTTATAATGCCTGCGAAGCAAGTGCGGAGTCGGCTATATCGATCTATCCATCGCTGATAATACGTAACATGCAGATTCAGGAGCGCTCCCTTCCACTCCTGAGGAAGGGAGCGGCTTAGATAAAAAAGAGCGCTCAGTGGCTCTAGGAGAAAATAAAGTCGGCGGTGCCGTTCAGTTTCAGCGTCTCATATGTATCCACTTGCCTTCGGGTCTTGTTAAAGGGGCGGTTACGACTTAAATCTGCCTTACCGCTATAGCTGAGTATCGGCTTGCCAGTTATGCTGTCTGCTGAAAAGTCAATTTGCTTATTCTCTCTTTCGAGAATGAAATGGTTCACCAAGGTTAAAATCGGCTGGTTGTAAAGGTCGTTTACTTACGACGAGTGGTCTCCGAGAACATCCTCCACATACACCATCTCGACCATTACCATGCCTGCAGCTGTTAGCGGAGTGGCCAGAACAAGGCCGAGGCCTCCCGCCAGCACTCCCATTAATATCTCCATGGTGATGACAAGGGCAGGTGGTAGATCAACCATCTTCTGCGTTAACAACGGCGTCAGTACATAGGTTTCGAGCGCCTGGATTCCCATATACAGCGCAACCACGGAAATAAGCTTGTCAG
>DASSHJ010000034.1:0-4386 GCA_035692965.1 Nitrosospira sp.
CCTTGCCGAATATCCGGATTTCGGTGGTGAACTGCTGAACCATTTTGGTGGTGACGTGGAGGAAGCAAAAACAAGCGCCAAAGACAATTATTGCGGCTGCTACCGATCACTGGCCGATTACGCGCAGGAATTAACCGAGGAAACGACGCAGATTCCTGAACATCTGGCTTACTACATCGATTATGAACGCATGGGCCGGGATATGGAGATGAGCGGCGATATTTTCACAATCGAAACCGGCTTTGAAACGGTGCATGTATTCTGGAGCCGTTAATGCTCCCCATCGCTAGCGCGTCCATTCCGGGCCGCGCTGGCGAGGCTGCGGGACGGTCCCGGTTTTTCTCTTGACGCTGTGTCTCAAGCTGTTCGAGGCGCTGATCGCGCATGGCTTGATATTGCGACCTGTCGTGTTCCAGTTCATTGAACCGGTAGGATTTCAGCGCTTCCAGCCGCTCGATCCGTGCTTGAAGGGTACGGCGCGTTTCAAGCTGCTCAAAAATCAGCGCGTCGCGTTCCTGTTGCTGGCGCATTCCGACTTGCCATGCATCTTGTTCATTGCGTTCTTCTATTTGCTTGCGCCTTCCTGTGAGACGGTCAAACAGGCCGCGTATGCCTTTGTTGAAATTATTTCGCCATTCCTGCTGTTTGTCCCGCCAGTAGGATTGCTGGGCTTCGATTAGTTTTTGCCGTTCTGCCTGATACTGACGTACCAATGCTTGCCGTTTTTCTTCCAGCTCAGCCCGGTGAGTTGCAAATACCGTTATTTGTTCTTGGGAGAATGTTTCCAGCCGGGCCGTCATGTCTTTGGCAATCTGGCTTCTCGCTTCATCGACCGATGGCAGGTTTTTTTCATCGGTAAGACGGGGACGCACTTCCTTGGTTTTGATTCCAGCCCACTTGGATACGGCGAACACTTCGCCCCGGTGATCCACCGCGACAAAGCCGCGCCGGTCGCCACGGGCGAGGATATATACTTGTTTTCGGTGCATGGGTGAAAGCATTCTGTGTTTTACTGAAAGACCAGCATTCCTGAAATACGGCTTTAATTTGCTTCGGGTCTTTGCCAATACGCTTGGCTTGCTGCCATTCCGCCAGCGTGAAATTAAGTGGATCACGCGCATGAGAATGCTTAAATCCTTCCGCCATTGTCCAGCCGTGTTCCAGAAACAATTCACGGGACAAGTCGAACAATCTTCGTTTGGAGAAAGAAAGCTGTACCGCTTTCATTTCATCAGCTTGATTCTTGATCAAACCGCATGGCAATGCCTGCGCCCGTTTTTCTCATGAAAAACGATGGCGCGGGGCTGATCGTTCAGTCCAAGTTTTTTCTCGGCCCGCTCGATGGCCTGTTTGAATGTTTCGGTTGAAACATTCTCATGCTTTGGGGGATTGAGACTTAAGGAGAATAAAAACTGTTTGCAGTGCGTGGCGCGGCTGATCGCATAGGCTTCATTAAGCGCAGCCATGAGATTGTCTGAGGCAAACCCGCGCACCTCATGAACTTCGACATGCTCATTCTCTTGTTTGAGCAAATGTAAGGCCAAGTCCTTGGCTCCGCCACGCTGGTTGCCGACAAGGATCATTCATCTTCCACGGGCGCTACACCCAGCGCTGTGATCAATAGCACGCGTGTGGCTTGGATTTCCGCGCATGCCTGTACAATCTCACGTTCCGTTTCGGGTGTTACATCCAGCGTTCCTATATTGGCCGCTTTGGCGAGTTGGTTGATATTGGAGGCCAGCCGCGACCGACCGAATTCGCCTAATACCAGAGCCAGCAAGGCGGCGTCAGGCGTAGGTTTTTTGGTTTTACGGCGCTTCTCGGTCTGTTCGCCGAGCAAGCGATCACGAATATATGACCCCAGCGGCTGATTTCCCGCCAGTTCATCCAGCCGTTTACGTTCATCGACGGTGAGCCGCAGGGAAAACGGAGGCGTATAACGCCGTTTAGATTTCTTGGGCAGGGGCGCAGTAGCAGCCGAGAATGCCTGAACTGCTGAGGGAATATTGGTGAAGCCGCTCATGGTGACGGCTCCTGATAATACGAGACATTACTCTTGAGATAGTCGTTCCATTCCTCTAGAATTTCCAGAACGCGGTTCGAAGGTTCACACTCCGTCTCCGCCATTTAGATGACAAAAGCGGTTCTCACAACGAAGGTTTCGCCTGTTTATGATGACCTTCCGGAGATTCGCTATCATTTCCCAAAAACCTACCTAAGACAACTGATCGCGGCTGTCGACGACTGGATCGTCTACTATGAGCCGAGGCGTTCGAGCGGTGATCTGTCGAGTAGAGGTGGGAGGCAGGTTTACTTTGCCACCGCGCGCGTGGACCGTATTATTCCTGATCCAGTCCACGAAAATCACTATTATGCGGAAGTCTCTAATTACCTGCCATTTACCGTTCCGGTGCCGTTTAAGGAAGGCTCGCACTACTACGAAAAAAACTTAAAGAAGGCCGATGGCTCGACCAATAAGGGCGCGTTTGGTCGTGCTGTTAGGAACCTGGAGGATGTAGAGTTCGATCGTATCTGGAAAGCTGGCTTCGGACAGATTCTTGGCTTCGAGGAGCGGGTAGGGGTTGATCCAGATATGCCGGAAAAACCAACGGAAAGGATTGAAGTTTTTTTCGCACGACAACCTGAGTCTTCCTCTTATGTTCCAATGGAGCAGGACCGACCGATTGTCCAGCAGCTCATATCAAGACCTTTCCGGGACAAGGCATTCTCAGCAGCAGTAAAAACCGCTTACGGGGACACATGTGCTGTTACCGGCCTTAAGATCATCAATGGAGGAGGACGCTCGGAAGTGCAAGCGGCACACATTCGGCCTGTCCAACATCAAGGGCCCGATAGTATTCGTAATGGTATTGCACTTTCTGGAACTGTCCACTGGATGTTTGACCGGGGTTTATATCTATCGATGACGATTACAAGCTTCTAATAGCAAGGGATCGCCTCCCCGATACGATCGAACGATTGCTAAACGATAATTCCAAGCTCCGCCTCCCTGCACGGCCAGATTTATATCCGCATCCGAAATTTCTTGACTATCATCGGCGGGAAATTTTCAAAGGCTAAAAGACCGTTCACTACCATCGCGACGATCGCTGCCCCGAGCGAAGCTCGCTGCGATTTCAGCCCGCATTGATAGCATACTCCAGCTAGAGCATGCAGGATCACAGTGATTTGACCGAGGCGCGACTGAAGGTAGAATATCGTAGATGTGAATTCTGATGTAATGCCCGTGTTATCGTTATGACCGCACCTTCTTTAAAATTAGCGATTGTCGTTCTGGTTTTAGTGCTGTCGACACTTGCCGGATGCAGCGTAGTCCGTTTCGGCTATAACCAGGCAGACCACCTGACTTATTGGTGGATTGACCGGTTTGTGGATTTTAACGACGCGCAGAAACCGAGAGTCCGAGAGGCGCTCGCGCAATGGTTTTCATGGCATCGGCGTTCGCACCTACCCGGTTACGCCGCCTTACTCGTAAACTCGCAGAATCTCGTGCTGGAAGATATTACACCCGAGCGCACCTGCGGGTTATGGACCGACCTGCGCGGTTATATGGACAGCGCGTTCGAACGTGCGCTGCCCATGACGGCCGAGTTCGTGTTAACGCTGACGCCGCAACAGATACAGAATATCGAGCGGCGATATGCCAAAATCAATGAAGAGTTTAGTGATGAACACCTTCAGAGCAACGAAGCCCGGCGTCTAAAAAAATCCATCAAACGGACGATTGAACGCGCCGAGTTCTTCTACGGCGATCTCGACAAAGCGCAAGAGGCGTTTATTGCGGAATGGGTTACGCGCTCACCCTACGATGTCAATATCTGGAATAAAGAGCGCCATCGGCGCCAGCAGGACCTCGTGCAGGTGTTGCAGCGGTTGAATGTGGAAAATTCAACCCAGGATAAGGCGAAAGCGGTGCTACGCGCTTACTTGGAACGTATCTACAGCTCATCCGATGAAAATTATAGAAAATATGCCGAACAGGTATGGATTTATAACTGCGCCTTTGTAGCAAATCTCCATAATACGATGACCGTGGCACAACGGAAAAATGCTGTAAAGAAACTCAAGGATTGGGAATCCGAAATCCGGGCACTCTTGCCACGCACGGACGCAGCCCAGCTCAGTCCATCGTTTCCTTAAATAGTATTTCTATGGAATAAGCCGACTTTTAGACCAGTTAATATGGCCGAAGAAGTACGTACTGAAGTCAGATTCATTGCGCCATCATAGTGGCGGTCGTCCGCTCAATCGAGTTGAGGCAGTTACCTGTCGTGACTTTGAAAAAGATATTCGATCTGCTATAAAGCTTTAAGACCCCCGCTTTATCCTCCCGCCCATTTCAAGGTCGAGCTATTGCAATTCTTT
>DASSHJ010000035.1:0-9200 GCA_035692965.1 Nitrosospira sp.
CCCGCTAACCGCTTTGTCGCGGACTTTATAGGGCAAGGCGTCTTTCTCCCGGGAAAAATGCTTGATCCACGTAATGTGGAGATAGAGTTGGGTGTTCTGTCAGGAACGGTCGCCCATGAATGCACAGTCGACCATTGCACGTTATGCCGCCCAGGGTCTCCTGTTGACGTGCTTATCCGTCCAGATGACATTGTGCATGACGATGCGAGTCCCTTGCAGGCCGTTGTCCTGAAAAAGATGTTTCGAGGCGCCGACATTTTGTACACGCTGCGCCTGCCCGGCGGCGCGACAGTATTATCCCTGGTGCCCAGCCATCACAATCACCCGATTGACGGGAAAATAGGTATCAAGCTGGAGGTGGATCATGTTGTGGCATTCTGCCCATCGAAATAAAAATCAGGCATACGTACCTTTCCCCTTCATCGCCTTTCCCCCTTACCACCTTTCGCCCCTCTTTACCTCCCTGATCGCCTTTTTCAGATCACTTCCCTATGGCAAGACACCCTGCTTTGTGAAATCCGAGTATCCGCACCGCGTATTCATAAAAACTGTCATTATTTTGCGTTTCCCTCTTGAAATTCGAATTCGACGATGGACGACGACCGTAATTGCCCTGCGTGCAGAGAACAAGGAAGTTTCCTCATGCTATCGTTAATGAAGGGCGCGTTTTGCGCTTCCGGCACAAATAAAATTTGCTGATATTTAAGGGCTTATCGATCCGGATTTGAGGAGACCGACATGGCGAAGATGAACAAGATACTCATTGTCGTCACTAACGCGGACGAATTCGAGAAAGCTGGCTACAGAACCGGCTTGTGGCTTAGTGAGCTAACCCATTTTTGGGATGTTGTGCAGGAGGCAGGTTATCAAATGGATATTGCCAGCATATCAGGCGGTAAAATTCCCATTGATCCCGAGAGCCTGATTATCGCTGAAGTTGGGCAGGCGGTTGGAATGGAGGGCAGCGTTTCCAAGCGGTACAAGGATAAGGCGTTCATGAAACTGCTCGACGATACCTTAAGGGTATCGGATGTGGACGTCTCGACTTATGATGCCATTTACATGACAGGGGGACATCGTGTCATGTTTGATTTCCCCAAGAGTTCCGCCCTGGCTGATCTGGTGGCCAGGTTCTACGAATCCAGCAAGATTGTTTCCGCCGTATGTCACGGACCCTCTGGTTTACTCGAAGCAAAATTAAGCAATGGTAGTTATCTGATCGAGAATAAGGATGTAACTGGCTTTTCCTGGAATGAAGAAGTGTTGGCCAAACGCGACAATGCAGTTCCGTTCAGTCTTGAGGAGGAGCTGCAAAAGAGAGGAGCCAAGTACAGCAAGGCACTATTACCTTTCAACGCTCACGTCATAGAGGACGGCATTTTGATTACAGGCCAAAATCCTGGAAGTGCCCGTGCTGTCGGAAAGGCTGTCGTTGGGAAGCTCACGGAAATGGCGCGATCGCGCTGAAGGCATGTGCGGGGAGCTAGAGCAGTTGTCTTCTGGCCCCCGATTCCCTTGCTATGGTAAACCTGAATTTCTCGCGACCCGGATTTCTTGCGCCAGCTGCAATACAGACATCGCATAATTCACGCTTCGATTGTAGCGGGTAATAACATAGAAGTTATTGAACCCGAGCCAGTACTCATTCCCGCCCTGGTTTTCCAGTTCGATCACTGTGGCATAAGGATTACCCGGGACATTCACTTGAGGTGCGATGCCCAACGTACGTACATCGGCAACGGTATAACTGGGCCAGTTTCCGGTAAAAAGTGCCTCCCGGTATTTTTCACTGTTTACCAGCGCGGGAACTGCTACCGGCAAGCCAGCTTCCCAGCCGTAACTCTTCAGATAGTTGGCAACGCTTCCTATGGCGTCCGCCGTACTGCCCGCTAGATCGATTTTGCCATCATTGTCAAAATCCACCGCGTACTTGCGATAACTGCTGGGCATGAATTGCGGGATGCCGATTGCGCCAGCGTAACTTCCCTTCGTACCAAACAGATCAGCGTTTTTCTCCCGCTGCAACAACAGGTATTGCTCCAGTTCGTCCCTGAAAAATACGGCGCGCCTGGGGTAATCGAAAGCCAAAGTGGTCAAGGCATCAAGAACACGGTGTTTGCCGGTCTGCGCCCCGTAAAAAGTTTCCACCCCCATTATTGCCGCAATGATTTCCTCGGGAATCCCGTATTCCCTGCGTGCCCGCCCCAGTGTTTCTGCGTGGGCATTCCAGAAAGCCACCCCCCCTGCAATGCGCTTCGGAGTAATAAACAAGAGCCGATATTCATGCCAGGGTTTTGAAGTAGCTGGCCGGGAAATCGTATTGATAATCCCGGGCTGAAACTGGGCCTGACGAAGGATGTTTTCCAGGTCGGCCTCAGGGAACCCGTGGCGTTCGGCCACTTCGCCAATGAATTCCCTGATCTCGGGCCTCAGCTCGGACGCGGGTATTCTTGCGCTCGTCACGCATCCCGCGAGCGCAAAAAATCCGATTGCACAAGTCAGTAGACGCATGATTTTTCCAGAGACGGCAACTCCGACTTATCCCCTTGCCACCCGGAATGAGCGGGCACTGTAACTCTTCGTACTTTCATTCGCGCAATTGAATCCAATAATTTTCTCCCTCGACTTTTCTCATCTATATCTCATCCCCCCATTCACGCCACCCTCGCAGCAAGGGGAAATAAAGGCCCCGTCTCACCGATTGACCGTTCTTTCGCAGCAAGCCTGCATAACGGTCAAGCTGGCTGCGGTAACGGTCCTGTTCCCGGCTAAGAAAGCCTTCCAGGCCGGCCCCTTCATGGCTGCTTGTTTTGTAGTCCACGACCCACCGCTGACCACTTGCATCACAAAAAGTGCGGTCAATCACAACGTCCTGTGGCCGCCCCTCGATGATTGCCGTCATGCGCAGCTCGTTTGCGGCATCATTCTGGGGTCCAAGCAGCCAGCGCCCTCGCGCATCGCTTACTGCATGGATCAGTGCCTTGGCAACGCGCCCCGCCGCCAAATCGTCGTCATTGTTCTGATCCATTCCTTCGGCCATTAACTGTTTCCGAAAGACCCCATGCAGAGCCTGAATTCGAGCAACTGTCCAGCCCTCAAGCTCGGTCTCGGCAATTATTTTCAGCCAGCGATGGACGACGTTCCCGATGTGGCGAGCTGTCTCCCCCGCCCACGAATACTCGATATCAACGTGCATCGGATTTGCGCGCATACCTGCTTTCCACCGCACCGCCCCGGGCGATTCCGGCAGGGCCCAATCAGGCGCCAAGCGGCGCAGAGATTGATCAATAGCGCTATCGCCCAATTCTTGAGAGCCTGCGTGCAAACTCAAAGAAACTGATCGACATGAATCCTCATAGACCGGTTCGGCGACCGTCCAGATTTTTTTCAGCAGCGATTTTCTGGCCGGTTCCTTGAGCTCGTACCGCCCGTCCGGGTTGACGGTAAGGCCTGTGCTTCCGAGGAGATGCAATCGCTTCCGGGCACGCGTTGCAGCCACATAGAGCAAGCGCTCATCCTCAAAACGTGCTTTTTCGCAGTTCAGCTTTTCCAGCCAGTCATAAATGCGATCCGGCTCTCCACCCGTTTCCTGGATGGGAGCGAGCAATAATTCATCGCCTCTGCTCACCTCATCCTTGCCTGAATCGCCATGCAAGTTTTCCATCCACATGAACAGCTTCCTGGCATCGCTGCGGGGCGAGCGCCCGAGGCCAGGCAGAATCACCGTATCGAACTCCAGGCCCTTTGCTTTATGTATGGTCATCACCTGCAGCAGGCCGTCAGCCGAGAGATCGGGTAATGCATAAAGCCGGGTGAGACCTTCTTCAAGTCCATCCATTTCCATCTCACCCGAATTCTCCCGCGCTTCGAGGTAATCAAGATACGCTTCAGCGTCGCCCAGGTCCCCCTCACTGTCGAGGCATGCAGGACCCCCCAATGCGAGCCAGGCCGCCTCGACTGTGTTGCGGAGAGACTGGCGGCAACGGTTGCCGATGCATACCTTCAGCACGTCTCGAAGGCGGGACAGCCGGGCACGACCATCAACCGAAACCGCAGCCACGCGCGAATCATCATTGAGCCACTCCCAGACCGTTCGATCGTTTGCAACTGCATTTTTTCCTTCGGAATCATTATCAGCCGCAATAGCGGAAGTCGTCACCGATGTTTCCGGGCGCCCTGCCATAAGCGCGTGGATATCAGCGAGCGTGAGCCCGCACCACGGGGCGCGCAGCACGGCGAGCCAGGCTATGCGGTCCCCCAGATGGATCAGGGCGCGCGTAAGAGCGAGCAGGTCCTGCACAACAGGTCGAAAAGCCAATCCTTCAATATCTATCGCACGAAATCTCAAACCGGCATCCCGCAGCTTTGGCGCGATCTCGTGGAGATGGCTTCGGTTGCGTACCAGAACTGCCACTGAGCCAGAGGGATCATCTGACCTCACGCGCTTGACGATCTCTGTGACCCTGAGCGCCTCGGCGAAGTGATCGTCGTTAAAAAATGGATGTATGGCTACGGCAATGCCATCAAGGGTCTCCCGGACGGCTACTGAAGGTGTATAAGGTGTTGCCCCAAGCGTGACGTCCTCATGCTCGGGTAGAATGCGCGCAAAAGTGTTGTTCACCCATTCGACGATCCCGCGCTGTGATCTGAAATTTGCGGATAAGGAGACCTGTTGTAGAGGAATGTTGCCCATTCCCGCAGTGCGAACGCGAAGGAAGAGGCCGACTTCTGCTTCCCGGAACCGGTAGATCGACTGCATCGGATCGCCGACCGCCAGGATGCTCCGGCCATCTCCTGGTTCCCATCCGGCAGTAAGTCTCTGGATGAGCTCGTACTGGCTGATCGACGTATCCTGAAACTCGTCTATGAGCAGATGACGGACCTGGTAGTCGAGCGCGAGTGCAAGATCGGTGGGAAGGTCCGCATCGCCGAGGGCTCGCAACGCCCCCTGCGCCATCTCGCTGAAATCCACTTTATTGTGCGACTGGAAAACAAGCCGGAGTTGAGCGACTGCATGCGGCAGCAGCCGGATGATGGCGCCCAGCACGTCCCATTGATTGTCGCTGTATGAGTGCGGCGGCAGCTGGCGGACATCGTGCAGTGCGAGACGCAGCAAATCTCTGGCGTCACCCGCGGCAAGCGACTGGATAAGGTTGCACGCTCTTTCCTTCCATTCTTTCGCCGTATCTTTCCTGCCCTTTGTTACGGTAGGAAAACCGTCGTTCACCGTGTGCTGCTTGCGCCACATTCCTTCCTTTGACAGGAGCAGTCCAGCGAGCGCACACCACGCGTCGAAATCCTTCTCCTCTTGGCCAGGCAGCGCATCGAACTGGCTAAGCTGCTCATAATCCAGCCCGCCCCCATTCTTGCCGCTTGCGGCCAGGTTCCCCGCTGAATATCGAAGCAACTCAACAAGTTCTTCATGTATAAAACGGGGGTGCAACTCAATCACCTCGCGCAAGCGTTTGAGCCCGTCCCGGCAGATACGTCTCAACGCGGCCTCCAGTTCGTCACGGTCTCTTCCGTGAATGTGGCGCAGCCAGTGGTCGCGGCGCGCCAGCATGCCGGCAAGCAGCGATTGGACACGGGGCACATCGTTGTCTAGATGCTCGAGCAATCGTCGCACTTCGCTTGCTGCACTCCCATCCGTTTCGATCAGATCGATGGTCGCACTTGCCGCGGAAAGATATAGGCCGGAGGCATCTTCGACGATCTCCGGCTGGTGTCCAAATCCCGACAAAACCGGCATCTGCCGGTTCAGGGAAGCGCATAATGAATCGAACGTCATGATCCGGAGGCGGACTGGATTTTCAGCGAGATGCCAGCCTGCCCGAGTGTCGCGCGCTGCTGCTGCACTTGCCAGCTCACGCATGGTCCGTTCATGTTCTGTTTGCGCCCCAGCCGGTTGAGCGGATTCGCGCGCGCGTGCAAGTGCTTTCGTGACGCGCTCGCGCATCTCCCCGGCTGCTTTTCGGGTAAATGTAATCGCTACGATCTCCTCGGGCTCGTTCACGTACGCAAGAAGCTTGAGGTAACGCTGGATCAAAAGTCCCGTCTTTCCAGATCCGGCCGGCGCTTGAACGATGAAAGACTGGGTTGGATCAAGCGCACGGCGACGCTCCGCGAGGTCTGGAACAGAAGAAGCCTGTGGGGCTTGAGGCATATTGCCTGGATGAGCCGTGTCGGGAATATAGGGTGAAGGTGCGGTCTGCGTGCCGCTCAGCGGATTGCTCATTCGCTTTCCTCGTCTTGCCCAAACGCGCCTCCGACGCGCTCATCAATTCGGCAGAGGGAGCGAAATTCGCAGTTTCGGCACGTATGAGGATATTTCCTGGGATTCATCCTGGCGCTGCCAGCCGAAAAACTGGTCGCAATACTGACGAGATTTGTTCGCCAACCATCAACCAGTTCGTTCCAAGAGGTGTGCTTCACTTTTAACCGCGGTCCCGGAAATGCAACCGCCCCGGGGAGCAAGTCGTCATCGCGAGCGAGCGCGACAAAGCGGCTATCGCCCGGTTTAACCTGGGCAAAGGCAACGGCTACGGCCTCGGATTCCCCCGCGACGAGATACAAAGGCAATTGAGGTTCCTCCGGCCTCTCGTCGAGCATTGCAGCTGCCGTCGGCGCCCGCGATTTATAGTCGATTATGACTCGACGTCCGTCCGCGAGTTCGTCTACCCGATCGAGGCGTGCCGTCAACGCAAGCCCTCCGATTTCAATGGTTCGTTTCTCTTCAACAGCCACCACTGAGAAGTCGGCCCGCTTTCGATCCTGGCTCAGCCATTCACGCGCCAACCGTATGAGCCGTCTACGCTCGATCTCGGAAAAGTGTCGCGACATTGCGGCGGGATGATCGCGGCGCAAGCGATCGATTGCATCGTTTGCCGCTCCCCGAAGCAGCACTTCGAGGTCTGGTTCATTTATGGCATCGAGGGCATCTTTCGTCTTGAGCTTGCGCCACACCTCCGCCAGCACGTGGTGGATGAGCGTGCCGCGCTCGGCGGGTCCGAGCGCGAAGGGAGGTCTCTCAGGACGCTCCCCGCGTAATCTGTACAACGCGAAAGAGCGGAATTGGCATGCCGCATGATCTTTTATGACTGCAGTTCCGCCGTGAACCTCGGCACTGACCCGGGCATCAGGCGCTATCCTGAGCGCAGGCACATCGCTTTCGTCCAGACGCTCAAGCTTGCGTGCCTCATGAATCAGATCCCGATAGGCCGGGTATAAGGGAGGTGCCAGCGCGCCAGCGCTGATGCTTTCGATCAGCGGGCTGAATGAAAGCTCCTGCGTTTCACTGCCTTGGCCGTGCCGGGGATGGCTGAGAACCAGATCATCCGCAGCCCCGAGCCAGTGATCGGTGAGCGTCCTTGCCAGCTCAAGGGTAGCTTGTGCAGAACTCCACGGAACCTCCCGTTGCAGCTCGACAGGAAGAAATGGATTCGGCCGCGCCTGAGGAGGCCACGCTTCGTTGGATAATCCCATTACCCAAAGGTGATCGAATGTCATGCCTGCGGATTCGAGCGCGCCCAGTATCTGTATTGGAACATCTGCTGTTTCCGGCTGGAAGATAACCTCGGCGGCCATGCGGCGCAGGCGTGTAACCGCGTGTTTGCAGGTCGTGCGGGAGATGACGGAATCGAGGGTAGCGAAGTCGGCCAGAACTTCCTGCCATTTTTTTAACACCTGGTACTCGGGTGAATCGAGTCGCCGTTCTCCCGGAAAACCGATGAGTCGAAGTGCTTCGGCAATCCCGCGGGCGAGCGCGGAAGGTTTTTGCAAACCACCCAGCGCTGTCTTGCTGAAGCCGTGAAGCGCCGCCAAAATGCGCAGGAGGTCGGGGCAGCGGATTGCGTTGCGCTCGCGTTCGAGCAAAACCAGAAGCCGATCGAGCGTTACCATCTCTTCTGCCCGCTTGCGCAACCGAATATCCAGCCAGGCGCGTTGGATCATTTCAACCTCGCCCCCACTGATGAAAGGCGATCGAAGCAGAACGCTTACCTGTTCAAACGCCACCTTTCCCGTGGAAAGATCGAGCAATAGAAGCGCGGCATTAACCAGCGGATAAGAGACAAGGGGCTCGCCCAGCGAAATATTGAACGGAAGCTCCCTGTCCGGCTGCGCAAGCCCTTGCCGGACGTCAGGCTCCATCACTGCGCTAAAGATTCTGAAGATTGCGCTGCGGCGCGCAGCCAAATCCGGAGCTACAATCCCGATCCGCGCCGACGGTACGGTCTCCAGGTTCGCCCGCGCCCATTGGGCGGCTCGCTGCATCTCATCGCGGACGTCATCGCACTCAAGGCGCTGCAGCTTTCGTCTGGTGGTAACCGGCAGCCGCGGCGCCTGCGCGATGACCACCTCACAACCCACCTCCTTGAGCCTGGTCAGCAGCGCTGCATGCTGACGAGTAACGATATCGAAACCGTAGCATACCAGCCTCCTGGGTTTGGCGATTTCCGGGCGTGCGAGCAACTCGAGCACAAGCCCGCCGACTCGCGCCTTATCCGTCCGGCGACGGGCCGTTTCTTCATACTGCCGGGACCATTGACGAAAAGCTCTCGCATCTTCATTCAGGAGATGGCGATCAAGTCGCGGGATGAGATGCCATGCATGGGCGAGTTGCCAGGCTTCGCTTGCCAGGCGAGCAGCTTCCCCAACGTCAAGCAGTTCCCGCCCGGAGTCTGAGCAATTAATCGCATCCTCCCATAACACCCGCTCCTGGATAGGGGAGAGAAGAACAGGCAATGCCGCGGCTTCCGACGAGTAGAGCGCTTCACTATAGATACGCTCGACGAATGCCGAGATAGGTAAGATGTCGGCCGAATTCCAGGCCGTCGCACTTTTAGCCTGGATTCGGTCGAATTCGCTTTTAACCGCTCTTGCCAGCCGACGGTTGGGCGTAAGTACCGTCAGGCTGCCCCGTGAACCGGAGGCAAGATCGTCAAAAACGTCAGAAAGGGGAATAGAAGGAAAGTCCGTTTTAGAGGACAGGCAGGGATATAGTGCGCCGAAGCGTTGCCCTAGGGACCCGCGAAGCGGGACGGAAAGCGGAGGGCGGGCCTCGACCGCGTTGTCATATGCCGAGGTGCCTGCATCCTCGGCAGCTATGCTGTTTCAGCGTTCCAGCTTCTCCATCTTGTCTGTTACCTTTGCCCACTCATCTGCTTCGGGTAGAGCGTCTTTTTTCTCTATAATAGGCTTCC
>DASSHJ010000036.1:0-9754 GCA_035692965.1 Nitrosospira sp.
CCTCAGCTCAATATCTTCGCCGTGGGTTTCCCGATCACCTTGATAACGGGCATGACCGCGCTGATGCTATCTCTGCCCTATTTTATTCCGGTACTCGAGCAACTCGTTTCGAAAGGGCTGGAAACCATGCTTGAGATAGCACAGGCAACACGCAGCGCGCCTTAACGCTCCAGCTCTTTCGATGCAGGTGGCAAAAGGCTGGAGCAGCCATGCGAAATGCTGAAATCTCCGCCGTGTGGCATCCTATTGCACTTAACGAAATTGCTGCTACAGTGTAATAGAAGCTGAACGTTGTTCTCCCGGCTCGCTCGTTTGAGCCGTCTCTTCACTCTTTCCAGAGGTCGGCATGCCCCGTCAATCCTGCTATTTTCATTGATTGCGGCAGACACTCGCTGACCCCAGAGCAACCGGGATATCTGATACTTGAATACCATTTTCGCCGCATTTACAACATCATCATCTTTTTGCTGATTTATCAAAACAGAGGAGCAGGCGAGGTGTTTCCCGTCAGGCAAAAGGTTTTAGGAAGGCGATGAGATGCACCGGATGAACGAACATCTCAAGATCCTGGTGACGCTACTCGTCACCCCGCTGGTCACGGGCTGTGCCCAGATCAAATACTTCTCCGTAGCCCCGACGACGATATGCCCCGGAGAGGCGGTCCAGGTTGACTGGAAAGCTTCGGACAGGGTTTTGCTGAGCACGCTTCCTCCGCTTCCCGGAACAGGAGAAGGTCCTCCTGAAGGATCGCTATCCTTTACTCCCGTGCAGGACACCCGATTCACACTCAAGGTGCCGGCATTGCTCAAGAGTGCGCAGCGGGAGTGGGACGTCTCGGTCATTCCCGCGCAAAGTTCCCGGTTGATGGGAGGCGTTGCCCAGTGCAGCGGAAATCCCGCTTCGGTATCGGCAACTTTTTCTGTCCAGCAAAAAGATACTTCCTCACGTGTCCGGGTGACCTCCATCCAGAACAATTACCAGCGGACGCTCAAGGTCGGTAAGGATAACGTCGAGGCAGAGATCGCGCCTGGTACGGCAACCGACCAGTTCAAGAATGTTCCCGTTTCGGGAACATGGACAATTCGTGCGCCGGTAGCCGGCGGCGAGACCTGTGATTCGGTTCTTGACTCGGTTCGCAGCCGGCTGACGATCAACGTGCAGATGAGCTGCAAGGAGTGATGGTGATGGGTGGAATCGATCAGCTTCGGACAATCGTTATCCTGATGCTGGAAAACCGGTCATTCGACCATATTCTCGGACACCTCAGCATGCCGCGGTTTGGAAACCGGAAGGACGTCGCAGGACTTGTCGACCCTGAGGTGAACCTCGACTATACAAATTTTCTTGATGGTCAGGGCTATCAGCCATTTGAACTGAAGGACGCGCCCTTTGCTCATGACCTGCCTCATAGCCGGGGTCTCGTGGACGTCCAGCTGGCAAAAAGCGGTAACCGGTTTACCATGAGTGGTTTCGTCGACGCATATTACCAGGCGACCGGAAGCAAAGTGAGCGATCCGCCGACAATGGGATTCCTCTCACCCGCCGATACGCCCGTGTCAAGCTTTCTGGCTGCGCAATACGCGGTCTGCGACAACTGGTTTGCCCCGCTTCCAACCGACACCCAGCCTAACCGGTCAGTAGCATTCAGTGGCTATTCATTGATTGATGATACGAAGCCTCGGCCTATTCCCACCGTACAAGGGAGCTTCGTTTTCGAGTGGTTGAATGCTCACAATGTCAGCTGGCGGGTCTACCACTGCGGAATATCATTTTTTGCGCTGTTTGACCGGTTTGAAGAGGTGCTGGGTCCTGCCTTCCGCAGCTTCAGGCAGTTTCCCGGCGACTGGGAAGCCGAAAACGTGTCCGAGATGCCGCAGGTCATCTTCATAGAACCCGAGTATACGGATTCGCCTGTTCATCTCGGCTGGACGCCTAATGACAATCATCCGCCTACAGCCGTTGGCCCTGGAGAGCACTTTGTGCGGAGCGTTTATCAAGTGCTGACCAAGGATCCGGAAAAATGGAAACAGACCTTGCTGGTGCTCACGAATGACGAGCACGGAGGGTTTTTTGACCACGTTCCGCCATTGCCCATTTCTGCGCCGGTACCCGCAGGGTCCCTGTTTACGATCCCCTTTCAGAGCACCGGACCCAGAGTGCCCGGCATAATTGCCTCACCCTGGATTTCCGCCGGCTCCGTGTTCAAGGGGCCCATGGATCATACGTCCATCCTGCAACTGCTGTCGGAGAAGTTCGCGGGAACACCGGACTATAACGACGAGGTAAAACGGCGGAGAGAAGCCGGAATACAAAGCGTCTCGCAGGTTCTCGCCGAACCGCTTGCCCAGGCGAGGGAGGATATCCCTGCGCTTCCTGAAGAGAGTATTTCTGCTTCTGTCAGCCTGGGGCCAACAGTGAAGCCTCAAACAGATAGTGAACAGGCATTTGACAGGGCGGCGCGGAAGCTTTTGGAATATGACCGCAAGCGGGCGCTGGAAAAATACCCTGAACTCGTACATCTGCCCGAGAAATAGCTTCTACTTTTTCAGGACAGCACCTTCGCGATCCTGCCCAAGGCGTTTTTCAGGTTGTCCATGCTCGTGGCGAAGGAAAGCCGTATGTATCCTTCGCTCCCGAACGCGGAACCTGGCACTACTGCAACTCCTCCCCGTTCCAGCAGATATTCGCTCAAGGCAAGATCGCTTGCTTCATTCAGCAGTCCGCTCGTATTCAATCTCGCGATAACTTCCCGGACGTCTGAGAAGGCATAGAAAGCACCTTCAGAAGGTAGGCACCTGATGCCGGGAATAGCATTGAGGGAATCGGTTACAAATTGGTTCCGCTCCTTGAAGGCGGCAACCATTGGCTGGATGCACGATTGATCGCCGTTAAGGGCGGCTTCCGCAGCAACCTGGGAAATGGACGTGGGATTGGACGTGCTCTGGGATTGAATTTTCTCCATGGCCGCCACGATTTGTGCCGGACCGCCACAGTAACCGATGCGCCAGCCTGTCATCGCATACGCCTTGGAGACCCCGTTCAGCACGACTGTTCGCTCGTAAAGGCCGGGACAGGCGTTGAGAATGTTTACGAACCGGCCCCCGGAAAGCAGGATGTGTTCGTACATGTCATCGGTCGCAACCAGAATCTGCGGGTATTTTAGCAAAACGTCCCCCAGCGCCTTGAGCTCGTCCAGTGTGTAAACGGCGCCGGAAGGATTGCTGGGGCTATTGACGACAAACATCCGGGTGCGCAGCGTGATTGCTTCTTCGAGCTGTGCTGGCGTTATTTTAAAACCCTGCTCTATACCGGCTTCAACAATAATCGGCTTCCCTTCGGCAATGAGAGCGATATCAGGATAGGAAACCCAATAGGGGGCGGGTATGATGACTTCATCGCCAGGGTTGATGACGGAAAGTACAAGGTTGAAGAAACTCTGCTTTCCGCCGCATGACACGAGAATTTGCCCGGGCGTGTAATCAAATCCGTTTTCACGTCTGAACTTCGCTACGATTGCATTCTTCAGGCCAGGCGTCCCGCCGACCGCGGTATATTTTGTAAACCCCCTGTTGATGGCGGCGATGGCCGCATCCTTGATGTGTTGCGGCGTGTCGAAATCCGGCTCGCCCGCGCCCAGCCCTATGATGTCTTTGCCTTCCGCCTTCAGGCTGGCTGCCCTGGCAGTAACGGCCAGGGTAGGGGAGGGCTTGATGGCCTGAACACGGTTTGAAAGTTCCACGATAAAAGTCCTTGCGCCGGTAGAGGAGCGCGTGCATGATAAAATGGCTTGATCGAATACCCGTTAACGGTCAAGCAGTAGGTAGCTGAACCCGAAATTATACTGTGATCCTTGCCAATAGTGATCTTTACCAATAGTGATCGTTACCTTCCCAAATAGTCCTTATAAGCTCCACCAGTCGTTCAAGCCCGCCGGGGATCAGCCAAGCGCAATCGAAAAACTGATCGATGGGATGGAGGATGGCCTCGCCTTCCAGACATTGCTTGGCGTGACGGGGTCCGGCAAGACGTTCACGATGGCGAACGTCATTGCACGGCTTGCGCGCCCCGCCATCATCATGGCCCCCAACAAGACACTGGCCGCGCAGCTATACGCGGAGATGCGCGAGTTCTTTCCCGAGAATGCCGTCGAATACTTCGTGTCGTATTACGATTATTATCAGCCCGAAGCCTACGTTCCGTCGCGCGATCTTTTCATCGAAAAGGATTCCAGCATAAACGAGCATATCGAGCAGATGCGGCTCTCTGCGACCAAATCCTTGCTCGAACGGGATGATGCAATCATAGTCGCCACTGTTTCCTGTATATACGGAATCGGCGATCCGGTCGATTATCATGGAATGATCCTGCACTTGAGGGAGCACGAAAAAATAACCCAGCGTGCGGCCATTCAACGCCTGATCGAAATGCAATATGAGCGCAACGAGTTCGAATTTGCACGAGGGACTTTCCGGGTGAGGGGAGATGTCCTGGATATATTTCCGGCGGAGAATTCAGAAACGGCGGTCAGAGTTTCCCTGTTCGACGACGAGGTCGAAAGCATGACCCTTTTCGATCCTCTCACCGGCCGCACGCACAAAAAGGTATCGCGTTACACGGTTTATCCTTCGAGCCACTACGTCACCCCGCGAAGCACGACTTTGCGGGCGATCGAGACAATCAAGGCGGAATTGCGTGATCGACTTGCTTTCTTTCAGGAACACAACAAGCTGGTCGAACTCCAGCGGCTCGAGCAGCGGACCCGCTTTGATCTTGAAATGCTCAATGAGCTTGGATTCTGCAAAGGCATCGAGAATTATTCACGGCATCTTTCCGGAAAAAAACCAGGAGAACCACCGCCTACCCTGATCGATTATTTGCCGCGAAATACGCTTATGTTTATCGATGAAAGCCATGTTACCGTTCCCCAGGTCGGAGGGATGTACAAAGGAGATCGCTCCCGAAAGGAAAACCTGGTGGATTATGGCTTTCGGCTACCCTCGGCCCTCGACAACCGCCCGTTGCGGTTCGATGAATTCAGCAAAATGATGCCGCAAACCGTATTTGTTTCGGCAACCCCGGCGGAGTTTGAGCGCCAGCACAGCGGCCAGGTCGTGGAGCAGGTGGTTCGGCCGACCGGGCTGGTGGATCCGAAGATCGAGGTTCGCCCAGCATCGACGCAGGTGGATGACCTCATGTCGGAGGTCAATTTGCGTACTGCGAAAGGTGAGCGCGTGCTGGTAACGACGCTGACCAAGCGGATGGCCGAGGACCTCACCGATTACTTTTCAGACCATGGTATAAAGGTACGTTATCTTCATTCCGATATTGATACTGTGGAACGCGTCGAAATTGTGCGCGACCTGAGGTTGGGAAAATTCGATGTACTCGTTGGAATCAATTTGCTGCGCGAAGGACTCGATATTCCGGAAGTATCGCTTGTAGCCATCCTCGATGCGGACAAGGAGGGATTCCTGCGTTCGGAACGTTCCCTGATCCAGACCATTGGACGGGCGGCCCGCCACATCAACGGGACTGCGCTGCTATATGCCGACCGCATTACCGGCTCCATGCGTCTTGCAATGGATGAGACAGAGCGCCGCCGAAATAAACAGAGCGAGTTCAACCAAATGCACGGCATCACCCCGCGCAGCGTCCACAAGCGGGTCAAGGACCTGATTGACGGGGTTTATGACATGGAAACCGCGCAGCAACAACTCAAGGCCGCCCAGGTTCGAGCCCGCTATGAGTCGATGAGCGAAGCCGAGCTTGCAAAAGAGATCAGGCTATTGGAAAAGCAGATGCTCGAGGCGGCAAAAAATCTGGAGTTCGAGAAAGCGGCGGAGTACCGGGATGAAATAAAGAAACTCAGGAGTAAATTGTTCGTGGGGTTCGTTGAACCTGAAGCTGGCGATGATCAGAAAGCAGCCCGGAAAGGCAGGGTACGAAAATCGACTCAGAAAACAGTGTCTTGAAAGGTGTTTTTAGCAGTCCCTCTTTTTTATAGTTGCAGAGATAGCAGTCTGCCGGGATTTGTAATTTTGTTCCCGCAAAGTTCACGCAGTTGTCCCATCCGACTGTGCGCCCGAATCGCTCGCAGAGGGTGCCATCAAGATCACTACCAATCCAGGCATGAAGGCATTGCGATCGGATCTTGTCCGTTGCATGAACTCGGCATTGAAATTGCTGGGCCTTCAACCTCTCGCATTCCCAACACTTTCCCGTCAGGGCAACAGCTTTCTCCCCACTCCCGTCGCCTCCAGGGCGAGACGAGGAGAGTACGAGCGAGAGGATGTATTTTTAAGAGCAACTTTCTTTAAATCCCGTACCAAAAGAACCCGACCTGCCCCTTACCGTTAATATCTCGGGCCACGATGTAAATATCGCCTGCCAAGGTCTTACATACCCATCCTCGGGGACCGGTGATAAAACAATGAGTGTTTCCAGTGGTGAAAGACAGACTCTCCTGCTTCTTCTCCAGAGGAGAAACCTGCGCTTCGGTCAGCATTTCCCCCTCTCACCGAGCTCTACAGCCGCCAACGCTTCTTGAGCGATCAGGTCGAGTATTCACAAATTGATCACTTATACATCACACTACCATAACACGGGTTCACAAATTGACCACTTATATACGATATTACCCCAACAAGGAGTGTAGTAATGTGATTTCAACTTGGCCACGCTCTCGGGTGTGTGAATTACTTGTTTATCTCCGAAGGAAAAACTTGCAGCTCATGGCCCTGCAGCTCACCACCCGTACGATTGACGTCGAGCAGCGAGAAAGTGCGCTCGTTGTTGCGGCAGACGTGGCAGCTAGGCGGCACTGGGCGATTTTGATCGATGGCGGGCTACTCCGGTATGCGGAGACAATACACAGCTTTATTGATCCTCAGGGGTGAGGTTACCCCCTCGATCACATTCCCGTCAGCCACTGCGACAAGGACCTCAGGGTGAGTCGTAAGACCCTGCATGCGAACAATATGCGAGTCGAAAGCGAGGCGGAACCCTTCGCTTCGGTCAGCATTTCCCCCTCTCATCGCAGCGCCGCAGCCGCCGATGCTTCTTGAATGCTCAGGTCTAGTATTCACAAATTGACTACTTATACATCACATTACCGTAACACGGATTCACAAATTGACCACTTATACATGATATTACCGTTACAAGGGCTGTGGTAATGTGATTTCAACCTCGCCACGCTCCCGCGTGTGCGAATTGCTTGTTTATCTTGGAAGGGAAAACCTGGAAGCCCATGGCCCTGCAACTCACCATTCATACGACTGACATCGGTCCGGGAGAAAGTGCGCTCGTTGTTGCGGCAGACGTGGCAGCCGGGCGACACCGGACGATATTGATCGATGGCGGACTGCTCGGGTATGCGGAGACAGTCCGCAACTTTATCAATCCAATTCTCAGGGGTTACGGTTCCCCCCTCGATCGCATTCTCGTCAGCCACTACGACAAGGACCATTCAGGGGGAGTCATAGGACTCCTGAATGCTGACAACATGCGAGTCGTAAGCGAGGCCATCTCGAACGCAGTGGCAAAGGCGGTGCAATGGGCCGCAGCAGGCATTCGCCCACAGCAAATCGCCTGCGGAGCTTTGGCCGCATCGGCAACAATCCTCGGAGCTTGCGGCCTGAACGCAGAGCAAATCCTGACAATGTGCCAAGTCGTTTTTCCCCTGGCCGTCGGGAAGACAGACGACGAGGCCGCAGAGATCGGATCTAACTATGCCCTGGAGCATATTAACAAGCTTCAGACCTTTCCCACCCTTCCAGTCGGTGAAACCGGGAGAGGTAAAAATATCGCAAAAATATCCTCGATCGCTGCGTCGATTGCTATCGCGTCGGGAAACAATCCCGCTACTGCAGCGTTTGGCGCCATCTTCCTTTTGATTGCCAGAACACTTCCTAATCAGCCCCGGTTCGACACCGGGGGCCGATACTGTAACGTGCATCTTATCGATATCGGTCAATCAGTTTGGCCATCACAATCTGCCGAGATATCCGCCGACGCGGCGACCGGGCAATGCGTAACGAAAACGAATCGGATGATAGCGTCTGGCGGGGCGACGCCAGCGCCAGGGGACGAGATTCCCTGGAGCACGCGGCCCGATCCGGCTCCCGCTCCCGCCCATTCTCCTGAAACATTCTGCCTGGCGATCAACTCCTGGGTTTGGCAAGGGATCGGCAATAACCCTGTTCAGACCGTCTGGAGACGCAAGGCTGGAGGCCGCATGTCTAAACGCGCGTTCTAATAATTTCCGCTGACAATTCCTTTCTTTATGCGGCGTGGACAATGAATTGTCTTATAAAGGTTTGCAAAAGAATCGCTTATAAAAGAGTTGCCTCACCCTTACATGCAATATTGTAGTAAGTGAATTTTTTACCGAAGGTATAAGAGGAAACAGAGTATGAACCAGATTGTGATCGTTGCGTTACGGAAACCCTACACCTTCGTGGTCATGTCAATTCTGATCGTCATATTCGGAATCAGGGCCATACGGCACTCGCCGACGGACGTCTTTCCCACTATCAAGATTCCCGTGATCTCCGTAGTCTGGGCTTACGCCGGCATGTTGCCGACGGATGTGTCGGGCCGTATCACTTTTTTCTTCGAACGCTTCTTGACCTCGACGGTGGAAGGTATCTCGGACATCGTCAGCCAGTGTTACTACGGCATCAGCATCACGAATATTTTTCTACAGCCCCACACCAATCTCCCTGGCGCAGAAGCGGAAGTCACAGCCATAGCCCAGACGATTGTCAAGGCGCTGCCGCCGGATATTTCGCCGCCCATGATCATGCGCCTGGAAGCCTCTCAGGTAGCGGTAGCCAGCCTGCAGGTTACCTCGGACGAGATGACGCCGGCAGATCTCTATAATCTTTCTTATAACCAACTCAGGCCCCTGATTGTCGTGATCCCGGGGGCAATTGTTCCGCATCCTTACGGTGGAAAGCCCAAGCAGCTTCTGGTATCCCTCGATCAGAACAAGATGCTGGCTCGCAATATATCGCCAACCGATGTCCATGCGGCTTTCGATCGCCAGAATATGGTGCTGCCCGCGGGCGATATGAAGATCAAGCAGACCGACTGGATGGTCCAGACAAACGCGATGCCGCCGGAAATTCCGGAATTCAACGATATCCCGATAAAGCGGGAAGGAAATTCGTTCGTTTTTTTGCGTGACGTCGCCGATGTCCAGCTCGCGGGGCCACCGCAAACAAACTCCGTCATGGTGGACGGTAAACAGGCTGTCATTATTGTCGTCATGAAAAGCGGCGAGGCATCGACCCTGGACGTGGTCGACGGCATCAGGAAAACCCTTCCGCGCATCAAGGAGATCGTGCCGCCCCATGTGGACGTTAGAATCATCACCGATGCGTCGGTCTTCGTGAGGGAATCGATAGACGAGGTGATGCATGAGATGATGATCGCGGGCCTGCTTGTTGGGTTCATCGTCATGCTCATGCTCGGCTCGTGGCGTCCCATGATAGTCGTTACGACTTCCATTCCGTTGTGTATTCTGACCTCCCTCATCTGCTTGCAGGTGCTGGGCGAATCAATGAACGTCATGACCCTGGGGGGATTGGCGCTGGCGGTAGGGATTCTTGTCGACGACGCGACAGTGATGATCGAGAACATCGATACTCACCTGGAAATGGGCAAGGAACTCGATGAGGCAATCATCGATGCGGCAAACCAGATCGTTATTCCAACGCTGCTCGCCACATTATGCATATGCATTGTCTGG
>DASSHJ010000037.1:0-9714 GCA_035692965.1 Nitrosospira sp.
ACCTGCATCGATTGCCACCAGAACCTGGTGCACAAGGAAGTGGCCGAGACCGACCTGAACGAAAGCAAGAAGGCAGGCAAGATGGTCCTCAAGCCCGAAAAGAAATCCAAGGATGAGGACGAGGACGACGAGGAAGAGTAATAATAGCTGGAGCCTTTGACGAAGCGACGAGGGTGCGGCAGAAAACGGATAACTACGAATGCCCCGATCTCGCCATCACGTCGAATCAACCAGCGATTCATCGTCCTTCGGAAGTAACTGCCGCTTTCGGTCGACCTCGCACCCAAATGATTCAATGATTCGCTGATCTGCCCCTTCAGGTCTGGTTACCAGGCCTGGAGGGGCAGATCACGTTTTAACCCGCTGCCGGGCCTACCCGACCTTCACCCAGCTTTTGGTTGCTGGATGAAACCCATGCGGAATGTGCGCTATCCAACGCTACAGGCTTGCGTATTGGAAAAGTTCAAGCGAGAATTCTTCCACTACCCGTTCTCGTTTCCCTTGGGGAACGTTAGAATGGCACGTCAGTCTGGGAAACCTCCGCACCCTCACTCATAGCTGTCACGAGGCTGTAACAAATCCATCATAATATCTCCTGCTCAGGAACAGCCCCCTAGAATGCCTTTACCTGCAACCCAACAGCCTGCTGGAGACGGCGAGCCCAGAAAACTCGGCTACCGATATTCGCGTCATCTGGGTGAGCGGGCTATCGAGGGTATTCTGTTTCTAACCGCATTTGCTTCTGTTGCAATAACAGTCGCGATCGTCGTGATGCTGGTAAGGGAATCGCTCATTTTCTTCGAGCATGTTCCACTTTGGAATTTCCTTACTGATACACAATGGACACCATTATTCGACGATGCGCACTATGGGATACTCCCCCTTGTTTCCGGTACCCTCGTAAGCTCTGCCGTCGCGCTTGGTGTCGCCATTCCGCTGGGCACCATAACTGCCATATACCTGTCCGAATTTGCGCCATTTGCTGTACGGGAAATAGCCAAGCCCTTCCTTGAGCTGCTGGGTGGTGTGCCTACGGTCGTATATGGCTACTTCGCGCTGCTGTTCGTCACCCCGTTGCTACAGAAAGTTCTGCCGGATCTGCCGGGTTTCAGCTTACTGTCGGCGGGCCTGGTAATGGGCATCATGATCATTCCCTATGTCAGCTCAATGTCGGAAGATGCCATGCGGGCGGTTCCCATGAATTTGCGCGAGGGGTCTTATGCAATGGGAGCTACCCGGTTCCAGACGGCCATCCGGGTGGTAATGCCAGCTGCATTTTCCGGCATTGCCGCCGCATATATTCTCGGTATTTCCCGCGCCGTCGGAGAAACGATGGTGGTAGCGATAGCAGCGGGCATGCAACCCAACCTTACCTGGAATCCGCTCGAACCGGCGGCCACCATTACCGCCTACATCGTCCAGGTCAGCCTGGGGGATCTGCCCCATGGCAGCATTGGTTATCAAACAATATTCGCAGCAGGACTGACATTGCTGCTATTGACCTTGACATTCAACATCATCGGTCATGTCCTGCGCAAGCGCTACCGGGAAGTCTATTAAGGTCCTCTGGCTAACCCAGGGTGAAAGGATTTCCGTGATCTCCAGCAGAACCAGCATGAAAAGAGGCGATCGATGAACGATGAGCGGGACCTGGGCGAGATTCGCGGGATCATTGCGCGCCATAAGCTTTGGGATCTGATTTTCATGATTGTCGGCATAGTCGTTTTGATGATTGCCGTCCTGACCTTCATGGCCCTGTTTTCCCATATGCTGATAGAAGGATTGCCGCGCCTCTCCTGGGATTTCTTCACTTCTTTTCCTTCCCGGCGTCCTGCCTCAGCCGGTATTCTCTCCGCGTGGGTGGGTACTACGCTTGTCATGCTGGTGACCGCCATCGCGGCTGTGCCCATGGGAATTGGCGCGGGTATCTACCTGGAGGAATACGGCCCAAAAAATCTCATTACCGAGATCATCGAAATCAACGTCTCAAACCTTGCCGGGGTTCCATCGATTATTTATGGCCTGCTTGCATTAGGGCTTTTTGTTCATCAACTCGGATTTGGGCAAAGTATTCTTTCCGCTGGCCTTGCGCTGGCTTTGCTCATCCTTCCTGTAGTAATTGTCGCAACCCGGGAAGCAATACGGGCCATTCCCGTGGGTATTCGCGAGGGCGCTTATGCGCTTGGCGCAACAAAATGGCAGACAGTCTCAGATCATCTTCTTCCCTATTCTGCCGCAGGTATCATGACAGGGGTGATCATCGGGCTTGCCCGAGCGATTGGAGAGACAGCTCCCATCATTACAATCGGTGCATTGACTTTTATTGCGTTTTTGCCACCTTCTCCCATAACGCCCGAGTTCCCGTTTATATCTTTTGATTGGCTGATGGCGCCCTTTACCGTCATGCCCATCCAGATGTTTAACTGGATATCGCGACCTGAAGAAGAATTTCACATCAATGCCGCAGCCGCAGGATTGGTATTGGTGATGATGACTCTGACGATGAACGCGCTTGCTATCACTTTGCGTTATCGCATGCGCAAGAATCTCAAATGGTAGCGAATGCTGAAGAACCGGAAATGCCGGTTGCTCCGTCCGCTCAGCCGCGATATAAATCAGAGGTACGAAACCTGAGCTTTTATTACGGCTCCTTTTCGGCTCTCAAAAACATTAACATGTTGCTGCATGAAAGGCAGGTGACCGCATTGATTGGTCCTTCCGGGTGCGGCAAATCCACTTTTCTGCGCTGCTTCAACCGCATGCACGATCTCTATCCGGGCAATCGTTATGTGGGTGAGATCATACTGTATCCGGATAACGTAAACGTACTTTCACGGAACGTGGATCCGATCGAGGTGCGGATGCGCATCAGCATGGTTTTTCAAAAACCCAACCCATTCCCAAAATCCATTTACGAAAATGTTGCATATGGCTTGCGGGTGCGAGGGGTGCGGAAGCGTGCAATCCTGGATGAGAAAGTAGAAGAGGCCTTGCGGGGTGCTGCGCTATGGGATGAGGTAAAAGATCGTTTGAACCAGTTGGCCTTCAATCTCTCGGGCGGACAGCAGCAGCGTCTATGTATAGCTCGCGCGCTTGCCACCGACCCGGAAATCCTGCTGTTTGATGAGCCCACTTCTGCGCTCGACCCCATTGCGACGGCAAGTATCGAGGAGCTTATCGCTGACCTTAAGGATAAGGTGACCATCCTCATCGTGACCCATAACATGCAGCAGGCCGCGCGAGTATCCGACTATACGGCCTACATGTACCTGGGTGAGGTCATCGAGTTCGACGTCACGGACACGATTTTCATCAAACCAAAAAACAAGCAAACCGAAGATTACATTACTGGCCGGTTCGGTTAGGAGTTACGATCCTCCGTCGAATTAGCCCCGCAACTAGCCCCGCTCTGGCTTGTCGGAAGCATTTGGCACGTTGCCCCTGCTCGACGACACGAGGTTCCATCTGGTTCCTCGCCGGGTTCACGGCAATCCACGCCATCAACCATCGTGCTCGCCGAGGCTTTCGACACGTCGAGCTCTGGCTCGCGATTGACCGCGTATTCATTCACGGGTAACATTCGCAGCTTTCCAAGTTAAGAAGAGGGGCGGCAGCTCTCATGGCTATGCGTTCGAAGCTGGTTGCAGGCAATTGGAAAATGCATGGCGAAACGGTGCAGAATCAGGCTTTGCTGAGTGCAATTCTTGATAGCGCAAGAGATCTCGATGGCATGGAAACGGCGGTTTGTGTGCCATATCCTTATCTGCAGCAGGTTCAGACAGCATTGCAAGCGAGCGATATTTCCTGGGGCGCGCAGAATGTGAGCCAGTATGACAAGGGAGCGTATACAGGAGAGGTATCTGCGGGAATGCTGATGGATTTTGGCTGCCGTTATGTCATCGTGGGGCATTCTGAGCGGCGCGCCTTGTACGGCGAGGACAGCCGCACGGTTGCGCTTAAGTTCAAGGCCGCCCAGGCGGCTGGACTGACTCCCATTCTATGCGTGGGTGAAACACTGGATCAACGCGAGGCTGGCATTACGGAGCGGGTGGTGGCGGAGCAACTGGATGCGGTGAGCGAGTTGGCAGGCGTCGAGGCCTTGGCGAAGTCTGTACTCGCGTATGAGCCCGTGTGGGCGATCGGAACAGGCAAGACCGCAACGCCCGGCCAGGCTCAGGACGTGCACACGTTCATCCGGAACAGGATTGCCGCTCGCAATCCTGAAGTGGGCGGCAGCTTGAAAATCCTTTATGGCGGCAGCGTCAAGGCTGGCAATGCAGGTGAACTATTCGCAATGCCGGATATCGATGGCGGTCTGGTAGGTGGAGCATCCCTTGTCGCGGATGAATTCCTTGCAATCTGCCGCGCCGCGAAATAGCTTTTATTGGAGTTGACGTGGAAACAATCGTCTGGATATTACACATCTTATCGGCTGTCAGCGTTATTGTCCTGGTTCTGCTTCAGCATGGGAAGGGAGCGGATATGGGAGCAGCGTTTGGTAGCGGTTCGTCCGGCAGCCTGTTCGGAGCAAGCGGCTCGGCGAATTTCCTGAGCAGAACAACCGGTGTCCTCGCTGGCGTTTTTTTCATTACCAGTCTGGGCCTTACTTATCTTTCCAGCCATAAAATCGAAGGGGGTGGAGTGATGGATAAAGAGGTTCCCATCCAGGCCCCGAAGGCAGCGGAGCAGGCTCCCGAAATACCTTCTGACGGAGGTGCGTCGAAGGCCACGGAGATACCCAAGTAATTTAAATGATGAGTTAATTGAACAATTGATTAAAGCCGCGTTCTAACTAATCAGCTTCAGACTGGGACTCAACTAACCGCCGACGTGGTGAAATTGGTAGACACGCCGTCTTGAGGGGGCGGTGGCGAAAGCTGTGCGAGTTCGAGTCTCGCCGTCGGCACCAGTTCAACAGATAGGGCTGAGAACCTGAGCATCGCAGATCAATGTAATGCCCAGATTCTAGTCCTTTATTTTTGATTGCGAGATGCTAGAAAATTATTTCCCTATCCTGTTGTTTATTTTTGTTGGGCTTGCCGTCGGGGTCGTGCCGATGTTATTAGGGCGGATGTTCGGGCCCAATCGTCCGGATAGCGAGAAGCTCTCTCCCTACGAATGCGGATTTGAGGCATTCGAAGACGCACGCATGAAATTTGACGTGCGCTATTATTTGGTCGCCATCCTGTTCATCCTTTTCGATCTGGAAATCGCCTTCCTGTTCCCTTGGGCGGTGGTATTGAACGAGATCGGCTTGTTCGGTTTCATTGCAATGGTGGTCTTTCTTGGCATCCTCATCGTTGGTTTCATCTACGAATGGACCAAGGGTGCCCTCGAGTGGGATTAAAGCATGAGTGCTAACGGCGGAGTAGAGAAAGGTTTCATCACGACCAGCCTGGATAACGTCATCAACTGGGGACGGACCGGTTCCATGTGGCCTATGACCTTTGGTCTCGCATGCTGTGCAGTGGAAATGATGCAGGCTGGCGCCTCACGCTACGACCTCGACCGTTTCGGCGTCGTGTTTCGTCCCAGCCCCCGCCAGTCCGACGTAATGATCGTGGCGGGCACATTATGCAATAAAATGGCGCCCGCCCTACGCAAGGTATACGACCAGATGGCGGAGCCGCGCTGGGTAATTTCCATGGGCACATGCGCGAATGGTGGAGGCTACTACCATTATTCCTACTCTGTCGTCCGTGGCTGCGATCGTATCGTTCCCGTCGATATCTACGTTCCGGGCTGCCCTCCCACTGCTGAAGCTCTGCTCTACGGCATCATCCAGCTGCAGAACAAGATTCACCGCACAAATACTATTGCACGTTAAGGCAAAATGTCGTCCTCCCGACTGGAAGCGCTCTCCTTTTGTCTTCAGAATGTGCTGCCTGAACGCCTGGCTGGCATTCGTGAACGGCTGGGCGAGCTTACAATCACACTGCGTCCGTCCGATCTGCTCGGCGTCATGCAGACTCTGCGCGACCACTCCGACCTCGCGTTTGAGGTTTTGATTGATTTATGCGGGGTCGATTATTCGACCTATGGCGCCGTTTCGGTTTTGGACAATGAGCGCAAAGGTCAGCGTTTTGCGGTTGTTTATCACCTGCTTTCCATAAAGCATAACACCAGACTGAGAGTCAGGACTTTTGCTGAAGATGATGAATTGCCCGTGGTGGACTCCGTAATTGACATATGGCCCGTGGCGAACTGGTTTGAGCGGGAGGCATTCGATCTTTTTGGCATTGTTTTCAAGGGCCATCCGGACTTGCGGCGAATCCTTACCGACTATGGATTCATTGGCAACCCCTTCCGCAAGGATTTCCCTCTCAGCGGAAACGTTGAGATGCGCTATGACCCGGATCAGGGGCGAGTCATTTACCAGCCCGTCACGATAGAACCCCGCCAGATCATCCAGAGAGTAATCCGGGAAGAACATTACGGAGACAGCGAATGATGGCGGACGCTGCGGCAGATCGTGGACCTGCTCCGTGCCTTGTTCAAATGTTTTCAAGCTTATAGATCATGGCTGAAATACGAAACTACACCATGAACTTCGGGCCCCAGCATCCGGCTGCGCACGGGGTGCTTCGCCTGGTGCTGGAACTTGACGGCGAAGTGATCCAGCGCGCCGACCCTCATATCGGCTTGTTGCATCGCGCGACGGAAAAGCTCGCCGAGAGCAAAAGCTTTATCCAGTCGGTTCCTTACATGGACAGGCTCGATTACGTGTCCATGATGTGCAATGAGCATGCTTACGTCATGGCCATCGAAAAGCTGTTGCAGATCGAGGTTCCTTTGCGGGCGCAATACGTTCGCGTGATGTTCGACGAAATCACCCGAATACTCAATCACCTTTTGTGGTTGGGCGCCCACGCGCTGGACGTCGGGGCAATGACCGTTTTTCTCTATGCGTTCCGGGACCGCGAAGACCTGATGGATTGCTACGAAGCGGTATCGGGGGCAAGAATGCATGCTGCCTATTATCGCCCTGGCGGCGTTTACCGCGATCTTCCCGATTCGATGCCGCAGTATCAGCCCTCGAGAATTCGTGATGAGAAAAGCACCGCGCTGCGCAACGAAAATCGTCAAGGTTCGCTGCTGGATTTCATAGAAGATTTTACCAACCGGTTTCCAGGCTATGTCGATGAGTATGAAACCCTGCTGACCGACAATCGTATCTGGAAACAGCGTCTCGTAGGGATTGGGGTGGTGTCGCCGGAACGTGCCAAGGCTCTGGGTTTTACCGGTCCCATGCTGCGCGGCTCCGGCGTGGAGTGGGATCTGCGGAAGAAACAGCCTTACGAAGTATATGACCGCATGGATTTTGATATACCGGTCGGGGTGAATGGAGATTGCTACGACCGCTATCTGGTAAGAATCGAGGAATTCCGCCAGTCAAATCGTATTATCAAGCAGTGCGTGGATTGGCTGCGCAAGAACCCAGGCCCGGTGATCACGGATAATCACAAAGTGGCGCCTCCCCCTCGGCTATCAATGAAAAAAAATATGGAGGAGCTTATTCACCACTTCAAGCTCTTTACAGAAGGCATTCATGTGCCTGAGGGCGAGGCCTACGCAGGGATCGAGCATCCAAAGGGCGAATTCGGCATTTATCTTATCTCCGATGGGGCCAACATGCCTTATCGGTTGAAAATCAGGGCGCCGGGCTTTGCCCATTTGGCAGCGCTGGATGAAATGTCGCGTGGCCATATGATCGCCGATGTCGTGGCGATAATTGGCACGCAGGATATCGTATTCGGTGAAATCGACAGATGACATCTCACTACATTTTCAGCAGAACCGTAATATCGAGATGTTAAGCGCCGAGTCCTTACAGAAAATCGACCGGGAAATGGCTAAATATCCCGCCGACCAAAAGCAATCGGCGGTGATGTCAGCGCTTGCCATTGCACAGGATGAGAAAGGGTGGCTGGCGACCGAAACCATGGATTTTGTGGCCCGTTACCTCGGCATGCCTCCGATAGCGGTGTACGAAGTGGCGACTTTTTACAATATGTACAACCTCCAGCCGCTCGGTAAATACAAGATTACCGTGTGCACCAACCTCCCGTGCGCCCTGTCCGGCGCTAATGGGGCAGTGGCGCGCATACGGCAGCGGCTGGGAATCGGCTTCAACGAGACGACCACCGACAACAGGTTTACGCTGAAAGAGGGCGAGTGCATGGGCGCTTGCGGCGACGCGCCCGTGCTCCTGGTCAACAACAAGCGCATGTGCAGCTTCATGTCCGATGCGAAGATCGATGAATTACTGGACGAACTGAGCAAATGAGCCAACCGACGCAAATACTGCTTGCCGGGCTCGATCCATCGGATCCCGACAACTGGCGGCTCAAAAGCTACGAGCAGCGCGAAGGCTATGCCGCTCTGAAAAAGATTCTCAATGAGAAAATTCCGCCGGAAAAAATCATTGAGGAAGTCAAGAAATCCGCACTGCGCGGACGGGGTGGCGCCGGTTTTCCGACCGGGCTGAAGTGGAGTTTCATGCCCAAGCAATATGAGGGTGAAAAATACCTGGTATGCAACTCTGACGAGGGCGAACCGGGAACCTTCAAAGATCGCGATATCATGCGCCACAACCCGCATATCCTGATTGAAGGCATGCTTATCGGCGCTTACGCGATGGGCATCCGCGCCGGCTACAACTATATCCACGGCGAAATCTGGGACGTCTACGAACGCATGGAAGAGGCGGTTGACGAGGCCCGCGCTGCGGGCTATCTCGGAAACAATATATTGGGTTCGGATTTTAGCTTTCAGCTACACAATCACCATGGCTATGGTGCATATATCTGCGGCGAGGAAACGGCACTGCTCGAATCCCTCGAGGGAAAGAAGGGGCAGCCTCGTTTCAAACCCCCTTTTCCCGCAAGCTTCGGGCTCTATGGCAAGCCGACGACCATTAACAATACCGAAACATTCGCCTCGGTGCCTTGGATCATTCGCAATGGCGGGGAGAAATTTTTGCAGTTGGGCAAGCCCAATAATGGAGGCACAAAGCTTTTTTCGGTATCTGGACACGTCAACAAGCCGGGAAATTATGAGATCCCGCTGGGTACGCCGTTTGCGACACTGCTCGAAATGGCAGGAGGCATGCGTGGCGGACGAAAGCTGAAAGGTTGCATTCCCGGCGGCTCATCCATGCCGGTACTGCCAGGTGATGTCATGATGCAGACGGACATGGACTACGACTCCATCGCCAAAGCCGGTTCTATGCTGGGGTCCGGTGCCGTCATCATCATGGACGATACGACCTGCATGGTGAGGGCACTGGAGAGGCTTTCGTACTTTTATTTCGAGGAGTCCTGCGGTCAATGCACCCCATGCCGCGAAGGCACAGGCTGGCTCTATCGGGTGGTGCACCGAATCGAGACGGGAAAGGGGCGCATGGAAGATTTGGATCTGCTCAACAATGTCGCTGACAACATACAGGGGCGTACCATCTGCGCGCTCGGAGATGCTGCGGCAATGCCGGTACGCGCAATGATCAATCATTTTCGCGATGAGTTCGCATACCACATCGAGCACAAGAAATGTCTGGTGTAAGAGTGCCGCTACCTGATCTGCTCGTTAGCACGAGAGTGTATAGACAATGATTAATTTCGAAATAGACGGCAAACCCGTTTCCGTTCCCAAGAACGCCACCGTCATGGACGGGGCCAATCAGCTGGGGATATTCATCCCGCATTTCTGCTATCA
>DASSHJ010000038.1:0-2559 GCA_035692965.1 Nitrosospira sp.
GCTCAGCAAAATTCTTGGTGAATGAAGCAAGCCTCTCTGCGGGGTTCGTCGCGCGGCGGTCGATTTGAAGTGGAGGCAGCGGTCTCGTCAAACCCTGACTCGTGGCCTCGCCACTTGTGGAACCTTGCTCGATTGCCACCCGACGGTAGGGTTTCAGCGAACTGAAGAAAGATTCTGTCGTGAGGAACAATTCGCCCGGCTTCAACACCGGCCGGTCGCTATCCCCCCGCAACAACTGATAACGGGATTGCGTATCCCGCCAGAAGTTTTCCACGGTGGAATGAATGTCCTGATGCAGGCAAAGCAGCGTGCTTTGAGGCAGGTAATCGAAGAGGGAGGCCGTGTTTTCGAAAAAGAGTGGAAGGTAATACTCGATACCTGCAGGGGTGGAGCCTTTGCTTATGTCTCTATAGATGCGGCTTTTGGATGGATCACCCTCGAATTTTTCACGAAAACTGCCCCTGAAACGGGTACGGCCCTCCTCATCAAGAGGAAATTCGCGTGCTGGCAATAAGCGAATTTCCTTGGCGGGATAGACGCTCCTTTGCGTATCAACATCAAAAGTCCGAATAGTTTCGATTTCGTTGTCCAGCAGGTCGATGCGGTAGGGCAGGGGGCTTCCCATTGGAAACAAATCGATCAGTCCGCCCCGCAGGCTGTATTCGCCTGGCGAAAGCACCTGGGTTACGTTGTCATAACCGGCAAGGGTCATTTGCGCCCGAAAGGCATTCAGGTCAAGTACTTCGCCCCGTTTGAGAAAAAAGGTATGGGCAGCAAGGTATTCCCGCGGTGGCATGCGGTATAACGCCGTGGTCGCCGCGACAATAAGCACATCGCAGCCGCCATTCATGAGTTGATACAGGGTTGCAAGTCTTTCCGAAATCAGGTCTTGGTGAGGGGAGAAGGTGTCATAAGGCAATGTCTCCCAGTCGGGCAATAAATAGATCCTCAACTCAGGCGCGAAAAAGGGTATTTCCTCCAGCAGCCGTTGCGCCGCGGGAGCGCTCCCCGTGATGATGGCGAGGGGCCGTGACTGCCGGGCCAGTTCGGCGAGCACGAACGCGTCCCCGGAACCATTCAGAGGCTCGTACCGTGCGATTGCACCGGGAGAAGGAAGAGAAAGCTTGAAAGGCATTTTTTTAAACGAGATGGGCGCCTTACTGGCCATGCTCAGGTTAAGGGTTGATGGCGCGCACATTATATGCCACTTGTTCCAAACAGATTTCCTGGACGAGTAGCGCGGGGAACGCGGAGGTTAAGAGCAAAAAATGGGCGTTGCTGTAGAACTCAGTCGAAGATCAATCCTGAGCCGTTTTGCAGTTGATCTTTGACTCAGCGTTAGGTCAATTGTTCAGTTACGCATGACGCATCGAACTGAAACCAGTGATCCACGATGAGTTCAATGGTCGAATTGCCGTTGAATTCATTGATCTGAAGACGATATACGACTTCTACCAGCGCGGGCAGGGGGACATTTCGGCCAAACAATACCGCTTTATACGAGCGCGGCGCTCTGCCTGCGTCTCCCCTGAAGGATCCAGCTTCGTATTTTTTCAGCTTCAATTTCAGGTGCCGGTCGCCGACCACACGCTGGTCCTCCACGATAAAGCGTGCGCAAAAGGTCGGTTGCGGGAATCCTTGTCCCCATACCTCTTCCTCGAGCTGCTCTGCGAGCGCGAGATTCAGTTCCGCCTCATCCAGATCGCCATCTGTTGCAACGAAGCGTTTGAGATCGGCTGGCGTAAGCAATGCCTGTGCTGTCTCTTCGAAAGCGTTCCCAAAAGTTTCCAGATCGGAAGCCCGTATTGTCAGCCCGGCAGCGGCTGCATGCCCCCCGAATTTCAACAGAAGGCCGGGATGGCGCTTGGATATCAGGTCCAATGCATCGCGGAGGTGAAATCCGGGGATGGATCGTCCGGATCCTTTCAATTCACCCTGGTTTCCGCTCGCAAATATGACTGCCGGACGATGAAACTTCTCTTTCATACGAGCTGCAAGGATCCCTATCACCCCCTGATGCCATGAGGGATCGAACAGGCATAGGCTGTTTCTGTCAGCGCTAATGGCAGGCAACTGTTGCCGCGGCTCCTTTGAAAGCAAACTTTCAAGCATGGTCAGCGCAGCGGTCTGCATATCCTGTTCGATTTCCTTACGCTTACGGTTAAGCCCATCAAGCTCCAGGGCAATTTTCCGGGCTTCGGATGGGTCGTCAGTAATGAGACACTCGATTCCTCGCGCCATGTCGTCCAGTCGGCCTGCGGCGTTCAATCTGGGGCCGAGAACGAAGCCCAGTTCGTATGCCGATACGCTGCGAAAATCTCTACGTGCTATTTCGAGTAAGGCCTGGATACCCGCGCAACCCAGCCCCTTGCGTATTCGCTGGAGACCTTTGTGTACAAGAATACGGTTGTTGTGATCGAGCTTGACGACGTCGGCGACCGTGCCCAGCGCAACCAGATCGAGCAGATGTGCGAGATTAGGTTCTTTTTTAGGGTGTGCAAACAAGCCTCGGGTCCGCAGTTCGGCGCGAAGGGCCAGCATGACGTAAAACATCACGCC
>DASSHJ010000039.1:0-5038 GCA_035692965.1 Nitrosospira sp.
CGCATGAATCGTCCGGTGTAGCTTCCCCTTCCAAGTACTCTCCTCCCTCCGCGGTGGAAGCACGGATGATGGAAGCGGTTGCATCGTCGTATTGAGCCCAGATATTGGTGCTGAGGAGCTTGACACCCTGGGAAAGAAAGTGAGCCTCGGCCTGCTCCGGCGTCTTTGCCGCACCGGCAACGCTCCCCCCCTCTCTCGCCTTCTGTAATTCGGGAGACGTTGAAAATGCCGCAGGATCACTCTCCAGGTTGATCGAAGCAGTAACAGCCGCTGCAGCACTCGCCGGGATCGATATGCCGTTGTCAGGGTTGCCGTCCACATCGAGGGATTGCAACAGGATGAGAATATTTTGCAGCCGCGCAGGGCTTTCTCCTGCCAACTCCATGGGAGTTATGATGGCTGCGCCCTTGGGTTTGCCAAGCACGAGACTTCCGAGCTTGAACTCAACCGTATCCCCATGACTGTACTTGAAGGTCCCCTGCTTGTCCGTGGTTCCGGTTGCCCCCGATGAGGCGGTAAAAGCCACCCCCTCCACTGCCGTATCGAGCAAGCGGCCGGTTGTCGGGCCTTTTTCTGTCGAGCTGGACGCACTGCTTGCACTACCACTGCCGCTCCCAGAATCTGACGGACCTTTGCCATCGCCGCATGAAGCGAGACCGAGAGCAAATGCCATGGGCATCAAAGGCGCCCAGAAGTTTTTCCCACCCTTTTGTTTGAATTTCATTCCGCGAATCCATTCCCTGTTTAATGACGCGTAATGATATCAAACTTTATCTCGGCAAGACTTAAAAGCAGAGGTGGTTCGCAGAGCAGCTATCAATCAATCTTCGGGGAGAAGATTTACTCTGACTTTATGCTCCCCTGCGGGCGCCTGCTCGGAAGCATTTCCCACTTCAAGATTTTGGAGCTCACTTCATCTCACAGGATTGGGAATCGTGCTCGACGTATATAAGCTTCCCGGTGTCAAAGCCGAGTTCGCCCGCTTCCCCGATAAACTTTTTCAAAACCTCATCTTCGACACGAGGACTCCTTGAGAGAAGCCACAGATAGCTTCTGTCCGGCCCGGTCACAAAGGAATACTGGTAACCGATCTTATCCAGATCGAATACCACGTATGAACCATAGAAAGGACCAAAAAAAGAAACCTTGAGGTAGCCCGTGTAAGGGTCTTTTACAGGGTACGCCACGCCTTTTGCCGTTCGCCACTCGCCTTTCCGGACGTCGCACCCCCGGTTCACGACCTTGATGCCGCCATCATCGCGCAAGCTATAGGTTGCAGTAATGTCGCTCAAACTCCTTTCAAACGAATGGTCCAGCCGGGCAATTTCATACCATGTTCCCAAGTAGCGAGAGATATCAAAATTCCCCACAGGAGCGACGCCCTTCGGAAGCCCCATGCACCCGGTTAGCGTGACAGGCGCAACCAAGATTAACGCAAGTAATATTTTTTTCATCAATTGACAACAATCATTCTGCAAACCGGCTTAACAGAAGCCGAGACGGAATACCTCATTCGAGCGCCCGGTTCAATCAATGGTCGAGAGAAGATTAACCTTGACTTGATGTTGTCCTGCGGCCGGTCTGTTCAAGATGATTTCCCATTTCGAAATATCAGCAGGGTTGATTCCATAAAAACTTCCCAGAATGCCCTTGCAACGTAGGTCGTCCGGGTCCGGCCGCACCATCTGGGGGTATGTGGAAGGACAAGACGTATAAATCCTCAGGACCGATCGTCCAGGCTGCGGCAGATCAAAGGCCTGCTGCCACACCTTTCCATCGCTTGCCGTGAGTTTGAATACGAGCGCGTCTGGAGAGGCATTTACATAGCTGGTGGTGACTTCAAGGTTAAAGCCCAATCCCAACGGGCCAACCGGATTTTTCGAAGCAATGGAGAGGTTGTCGGTTATACCACCGGCTGAATTAATGTTCGCAACAACCCCATCCGAAGCAAAGCTGGTGTCGAGCCATTGCGCCTGCCCCCCGGCGCTGAGTGTATTGTCTGCTCGCACCAGAGAAGAGGCGGTCGTGCCATCAACGGTGCTGAGCACCACACCGTGAGATCCTTGCTCAAGATTATTGAAATACAGTTCCCATGCCTTGACCCGATTGAGGTTAAAGCTACCGGGAGGTGCCCACGCTGCCATTGTCCAGCCTTTTCCGTTAGGATCGAGGGGAAACCGGTAGGGAAGAACAATGTCGCCAGCATGAGTATAGTGTCGCAAGGCAGTCTTTCTAACCACATCCACCGGCCTTCCCTGCTGCCAGACGCTTCCGTCCTCCATCGTCAGGCTCAAGATGAGAGCGTTAGGATCCGGATTGAGGCCAGCGTCTACAAGGGCCACGATCTGGCGGTCCTGATTGGCCGACAAATCAAAGTAGGTTTGTGCCTCCTTTCGTATCGATACCGTCTCCCACGCGTCGCCCCCATAACGGTAGAGCGCCCTCAGAAATCCGTACGGCACATAATAGATAGGGGTTGAACGTACGTGATACAGCCAGTCGGTATCTCCATCAGACGGGTTCCAGTCGGCTCGGCGAAACAGGATGTTTTCGTCCCCGTTGAAAAAATCTACCCCGAATGGCTCGGCCACGTCGGTACCAGCAGGCGCATCATAATTTCCTTTCATCTGCATCGCGCGAAAGTCCATGCGATGGCTACTGCTTGGAGGCAGATCAACGAGGATAACTTCCCATGAGGCAACTTTGCCAAGATCAAATATACCTTCCGGCCCCCATTCGACCCGGGTAAATGAGCCGTCCTGGACGGGAAACGCCCCTTTTTGCCAGACATTGTTTGCCAAAACCTTGGGCTGGTCCCAGATACTGCCGTCCTGCATTGTCAGGCGTAGCACGACCGTGATATATGGGTTGGCCGTGACGTACTGCGGGCGAGCGAGCAGCTGAAATTCCTGCGTTTTCCTCAGGTCGAATTGTTGTCCAGCATTGCTTTTTATCGAGACGGTTTCCCAGGGGTCATCTCCAACAACGAAGGTTCCCGCCACGATTGCTCCGTTAAAATCCAGCACAGAAGGGTCCGTAGCAACAGACATGCTATCTGGCGCAACGGTTTGCCAGTGTGTATCGCCGTCTGCAGGGTTCCAGTCATTCTGCAGAAACTGTACCGAATTCGGTGAACCGATGTCCTGAAGCACCTTGAGCGTGGTTGCCTGCACAGGCAAAGCCACAGACAGACCGAATGCCAGAATCAAAAAGAGAACCTTCGCGATATTCATATTTTTCTTCCCCCTTTTGAGATAGGAAAATTTCCTGCCTCTATTTTAGAAACTCCCCATATTTCATATTTATATTTCATCCCCCTGCTCGACAACCCATATGCATAAATTAACTCTAGCTCGAATTTTTCATTAAGCAAGAAAGGCTGAGCCGAAGAAATGGATCGACAGGATTTCTTGCCATTTTCCTGGCAAAAGCGGCTTAATGCACAAAAAGCGCCCAAGACAGCAGGCCGACATATCCGCTCATCTTTTTTGGCCCATCTTTCAACTACGAAAAGTCTGACGACCATCCGCCCGTTCTGACACCTCTGCCGCGCCTGCTGCTTCTTCCCTCTTTTTCAGCTTTATTGCTTCACGAAATCAGAATAACAAATCGCATAAATCCCCATTGTGTTCGAGGCTATTGAGGTTCAAACTCTTGCATGGGTATGCCAAATAATTGCTGAACATGGGGGGTCAAAATGAAAAGAAGGCTCTGCTTGATACTGTGGGGTGTCGTAAACCTGTTTCTGCTGTGTTTTAGTGCCTGGGCGAGTGAAGGTAGTGGGGAACTCAACGAAGCCAGGCAGGTGGCCCAATATAACTATGTGATTCACATCCTCGCGATGTTGCTGGTGGGTTTCGGTTTTCTGATGGTGTTTGTCCGAAGATACGGCTTTGGGGCTACGACCGGCACGTACCTTGTGGTGGCTGTCGGTCTACCCCTCTATATGCTCATGCGAGCGAATGGGATATTTGCTCATGAGATTGCGCCGAATACGGTAAAGGCGCTGATGTATGCGGAATTCGCGGTGGCGTCCGCGTTGATTGCCATGGGCGCAGTGCTCGGGCGACTGCGCGTTTTCCAATATGCACTGCTCGCACTATTCCTCGTGCCTTCGTACCTGCTGAACGAATGGCTGGTGCTCGACAACGGGATGGGTCTGACGGAAGGATTTCAGGATACTGCCGGATCAATCATTATCCATGCCTTTGGCGCCTATTTCGGATTGGCGCTGTCCCTTGCGCTGACCACTGCGCCTCAGCGCAACCAACCGATCGAGTCGGACCCCACCTCCGACCGGTTCGCCATGCTGGGTTCGATGGTACTCTGGCTTTTCTGGCCGAGCTTCGCCACTGCCATCGTTCCGTTTGAGGAAATGCCCCAGACCGTGGTCAACACGGTGCTTGCGCTGTGCGGCGCCACGCTGAGCACGTACTTTCTAAGCTCGTGGTTTCATAAGGGCAAGACATCGATCGTTGACATGGCCAATGCCGCGCTGGCAGGCGGTGTGGCGATCGGGTCGACCTGCAACATCGTGTCCCCCACCGGAGCATTCGGAATCGGCTTGCTCGCAGGGGGTGTGAGCGTCATCGGTTATGTATTTATTCAGCCCGCGCTCGAAGCGCGGTTGAAGCTGGTGGATACTTGCGGCGTCCACAATCTGCACGGGATGCCGGGATTGCTGGGTGCGGTAGTCGCTATCTTCGTCGTGCCTGGCATAGCCGGCGCTCAAATCATCGGCATTGTGTTCAGCGTGGTGCTTGCACTTATCACAGGTACCGTCGCAGGCCTGCTGATAAAAGCCTCCGGCACGACTCGTCTGGCCTACGAGGACAGCGAGGAATTCACGCATGTCGAAGGCCCGGAGACAGAGCATATGCCGGAGTTGAAGGCCGGCACGCATTGACGAGTCTCTGAGCCAGACTGGGGAGTGACGGCCTTTATATGTGAGATTGGATGCGCGAGGAGCGGATGGGGGCGACGCCAGGAGCAACGTAGTATCGCCCTTATCGAGGCCGCCGCTTTCTGCACGCTTGCC
>DASSHJ010000040.1:0-11535 GCA_035692965.1 Nitrosospira sp.
GCCGCCTACAGCATGTTAATGATGGGATGGACGGAAGGCCAGGCTTACTCTGAGATGGAACTGTCAAAAATTCTGACATCCGTGGGATTTCAGGATATCCAGATCCGACCTACATTCGGGTATTACAGCATTGTCAGCGGAGTCAAGGCCTGAGCAGGCGTATATTGCACAGTTTGAGCATGGGTCGGGGGTAATGTTATGATTAGCATTGCCAAGACTTCGGCGGAGGGTGAAATGGGATTCCCACGTACACGCAAGCTGATGTTGTTCGCCATTTGTTGCATGTGCAGCCATATTTCTGCCCATGCTGAAGATCACGGAAAGAAGGCCCGGGAGCATTTGCAGGAGGCTATTGAAAGCGGGAAAAAAGGGAACGCTGCGGACGTTCTGTTCCATACCGAAGAGGCGCGCCGGGAATTGATCGAGGATAACAAGGAACATCCGTATACCCAGCTGCAAAAGCCCATATACGGGGAACATGAGAAGGCGGAGCATGACAAGGAGGCCTTTGAAGATATAGACGAGGCCATTGACGAAGCCGAGGATGGTGACGCCAAGGATGCTGCGGAGGCCGCCGCAAGAGCTTCCGCTCACCTCAAGGAAAAAGAAGAAGCCAAATAGCTCGATGTTCTCTTTGCGCTGCCAGGTTGAATCGCTCGCCGCGTTCTGGCGATTCACGGTTCAGGTTCTGCGGGCAAGCCGGTTGACGCTTCAGGCTTTCTTGTCAGCCTCGAACCCCAGCGTTTTCATTGCGGGGGTGATGGATTGCTTCACATGATCGTAATCCGCCCACGGCTCGTTTCCCTTATCCAGGCGTTGGTGGATATTCAGGGCCGTCCAATGGCTGCTGCTGGAGACTGACCCGAGCTCTTGCCATGTAATTGGCACTGAAACCCCCAACCCGGGGCGCGCCCGTACCGACCATGCTGAGACGGTGGTAGCCCCAAAGCCATTGCGAAGATAGTCAATAAAAATTTTTCCCACGCGATTCCGGGGACCGCTTTTCGCTACAAACCGTCCTGGGATCGTGTTGGCGAGATGCTGAACGATGGCTTGAGAGAAGTCCTTTACCGTGTCCCAACCGTGCGTACGCCTGATGGGAACGACGACGTGCAGTCCCTTCCCTCCGGTGGTTTTAAGGAAGGATTTCAATCCGAGCTGGTTCAGAAATATCGAAACGAGTTCTGCCGATTCCTGCACCGCCGGCCACTCCACGCCTTCACCCGGATCAAGATCGAATGTCATCCTGTCCGGCTTGCCAATCAAGTCCTTTTTCGCGTTCCAGGTGTGAAACTCGACCACATTCATCTGCGCTGCGGTCAGAAGGCCTTCCGCATTTGAAATTTCGGTGAGGGACTCGTGATCAGGATCGAGTGCAGGGTCAAGCTGGTTGATTCCCTCCGTGTTTCCCTTTTCCCAGTGCTTCTGGAAAAACAGCTCGCCTCCTATTCCCTCTGGCGCCCGTACAAGGGATACAGGCCTGCCTTTCAAGTGCTCCATCATCAAGGGGGCGACCAGGGCGTAATACCGGATGAGGTCTATTTTCCTGAATCCCGTCAATGGATCGACAACCCGGTCAGGGTTGGTTATCTTTAACGTTTCAGGAATCGAAGTCCTGATTGCAGTTTTTGGCGGATCGACATGCGTCGCCTTCTCCCGGACGATGGAATCCGGCTTCTTATCTGTCCGCAGCCCTCGGAACACGGCTTGCCGGACGTGGTTGCCCCGGGTCCATTCGCTGAAGGATACCTCCGCTACAAGCACTGGTTTGACCCAGTGCGCTTTTTTTTCAATCCCACGCTCGTTCACGAAGGGGCATTTCTCAGTTGCAAGATCGTCAAATTTCTCCCTCAGCTCCCGCAATGTCTTTTCGTTGAAACCCGATCCGACATTTCCTGCATACTGCAGGGCTCCGTTTTCATCATAATAACCAAGCAAAAGAGAGCCGATGCCGAATCGCGTCCCTTTGGGATCTGTATAGCCCCCGATAACGAATTCCTGCCGCCGGCCGCATTTGAGCTTCACCCATCCGGTAGTGCGGCGGGAAACATACGTGGAGTTCTTGCGTTTGCCAATGATGCCTTCCAGCCCGATCCGGCACGCAGAGTTGAGCACTTCCCCGGGGGGCGCATCGAAAAATTCACTGACGTGTATATTTTCCTGGGTATTTTTCTTGAGCACTGCTTTCAACCACTGTTTTCGCTCAAGCAATGAGCAGTTCCGCAGGTCGTATCCGTCGTAAAAAGGTAGATCAAAGAGAAAATAAGAAATATTCTGGGTTCTTTCGTTATCGAACGCGTTCTGCAATGCCTGAAAATCCGGAAGGTTGTTTTCATCCATTACCACGATTTCGCCATCCAGCCAACACGGCTTCAGCTCGAGCTTTTGTATGGACTTGACCAGATCAGGCAATTTGTCCGTCCAGTCATGGCCGTTGCGGGTAAAAACGTGAATTCCACCTTCATCTATCCTCGTCACCAACCGGTAGCCGTCGAATTTGATTTCAAATACCCACTCTTCAGGATCCCCGGGGGGCGAATCGATCAGGGTAGCGAGCTCAGGTTCGAGTAATTTTGGCAACTTCGCCTTTATCGCGCCTGATGGCAACGCTACCTTGTTTTTCGTTGCCTGGATCTCTTCGTCCACGGCATGGTTCGCATCTTTGCCCTGCAGCTCGGCGGACTCACCCAAAGTAAGCGCTTTCAGGGGGGAAACGCTGTCTGGCATCTCGTCCACCACGCTGTATTCGCTGGATGGGCGCGCGTACATGTCCTTTTCCTTGATAAGCAGCCAGGCGTCCTGCTTCTGCTCGCGGTCATTTCTCATGCGCACGAGCGTCCAGTGCCCTTTAAGCTTGTATCCGTGCAATTCGAATTTGAGCTTACCCTCCCGGTAACCGGTATGGGCGTTCTCAAGCGGCACCCATATTCCCTTATCCCAGACAATGACCTTGCCGGCTCCATACTCTCCAGCCGGAATCTCGCCTTCGAAGGTATTGTAGGAGATCGGATGATCCTCCACGTGAACGGCCATTCGTTTGTCGTTGGGATCGAAGCTCGGGCCTTTGGGAACCGCCCAGCTTTTCATGGTTCCCTCAAGCTCCAGCCTCAGGTCGTAATGCAAACGCGTGGCCCAGTGCTTCTGTATGACGAAGGCCAGTGGAGTGGCCTTCTTCGCCCTGGGTGCCTTTTCGACGCCCGAGGGTTCGGACGTTATCGAAAAATCGCGCTTATCCCGATACGCCTTGAGAGGATCCCCTTCTGAAGGATCAGCCCTGGAGGAATCAGGTGTTCGGGAAGTGCGTGTTGTCATTCCAAACTACCCCGCTCTCCGCTTGTGGCTTGCCTTGGCGGGTGACTTGCGCTCAGCCTTGGCGCCCGTGTCCTTTTCGGGCTCTTCTTTCTTGCCACCCTTGAGGCTGCGCTGAAGCAGTTCGGTGAGATCAAGAATTTGAGCACCGGCACGCACCCCTTCTGCCTCTTCCGGCCGTGACACCGCCTGGATTTCGCCTTTTTTGGCCTTCTCTTCTACGAGCTTCATGATCTCGTCCCTGAATGAATCGCGGTAGTCTTCGGGGTTCCATGTTGAACTCATCTCGGTAACCAACTGCTCAGCCATCTTCAACTCTCTGTCGCTGATGCCCAATGCGTCGGTCCCTTCCGGGGGAACGCTCAAACTCTTCGTGCTTCTTATTTCATCGCTCCAACGCAACAGATTCAGTATGAGCAGGGGACCCGAGGGCATGAGCGCGGCCAGGTGCTGCTTTGTCTGGATGACTACCCTTGCGATCCCGACACGCTTCGTCCTCGAAAGCGCTTCCCGAAGAAGCGCATACACTTTTTCACCTTTGTTGATCGGAACGACATAATAGGGACGCTCAAGATAGATGAAGGGAATATCATCAGCACCAACGAAAGTTTCAATACCTATGGTTTGCGTGGTTTTGGGATATGCCGCAGCGATTTCCTCCGGGCTCAGAATCACGTATTGCCCATCTTCGTATTCGATTCCCTTGACGATATCTTCCTTTGACACCTCTTTCCCCGTTTTTTTATTGATCCGCTTGTAACCCACTGGATCCATCGTGCGCTTGTCCAGCCAGTCAAAGTTCACCCCTTGCTCGGACGTGGCGGTATGAAGCGCGACAGGGATGTGAACGAGGCCGAAGCTAATGGCTCCTTTCCATAAAGCCCGGCTGGTGGAAGCAACCATAAGTCTCCTCTATTAAAGGGAAAATGAGGCAAAACGGCAATTCCAATAACATTTTCCATCACATCGATCACGAGGTATGTACGATTACCCACAGAAAACACCAAGCTGGACTGTCAGACTGCTGACGGCAATAAAGGGACAAGGACTTCGTCGAGTTCAGAAGAAGGGCGTTGCGTGAAAGGGGGCGAAAAAACGATCAGTTATTGGCCGCGCTAATCCTCTGTCAGCGACCCAGGCCAAGGCTTCTATGGCTGATCTTGAAAAAAATGCGCCGATACCACCGCGCCTGGGCGGGATTTCTGTTCGTCCGAAACCTCCAGGTGCTTGAAATCCCCTGGACCCTGCATGTGAACCAGGCCAGAAGCAATTCTGACGCGCTAATATGGTACGAGCAGGCGGGGCAGTGCCGATTACGTCTGGCCCAAGCTTACAGACTCCACTTCGAAAAAAACAAGCGTGATTTCTTCGCATCATGCATTTAAAGGCTGAACATGGATATATCATTGCTACAGTGGCCCGCCATGGCCGTCAACGTACTTTCGGTCTGGCTGCTGACTTCGCAAGCCAGGCGCACGCGCCACGTTGGTTTTTCACTTTCTCTCATCAGTAATGTTCTATGGATTATCTGGGGCTTGCACATCCAGGCGTTTGCGGTACTCGTCCTCCAGGTTGCGTTGGCAGCGCTTAATATTCGGGGCGTAAGAAAGACGGATTAGATAAATACCGGATCCCAAGCATAATCGTCACGTTTATCGACGAAATGCGTTCGTGATTCCGCTTATTCACGTGCAAGGCTGTGCTTTGCGTGTCAATAAGTGATAAAATGATATTGAATGTCGGAACCGACGGCATTTCAGCGGAGCGAATGCTTGAGGAAGCCTCCATACAGGCCGGGGTCGAAGACGTTCCCCGGCTTCCTTGAGCGCCGCCGGGCAAATGGAAGCATTTAAATATCTACGGCCTGCTCCTCTTCATAATCGGCGGGGAAACCTTCGCGATATCTCCGTTTCCCCACTTCTGCCACTTCCTTTTCCCGGACAGCCCTTGTTCAAGTGCCTCAGATTTAAGCCGCTCGGCACGCCCATAATTACGGACTACACGCAAACCTGGCCATGCGTATCCTCCTAACCTACTGCGCGCTGTTCCCGCGGCGTACGACATACGTTCTAATTGCGCTACTAGCCGCCGGGATTGCCGAAGGTCTCAGCTTGACGGCCTTGCTCCCGCTGCTCTCGATCGCCGTTGGCGACCCTGGCAATTCCGACCTTGGACGCCGAATCCTCGAATTGCTGAGAGCCGGAGGCATAGAACCGACGATCGGCGTCATGTTGCTGCTCATCGTAACGGGCATGGTGCTGAAAAGCCTGATTCTCCTGCTGGCCAACAGGCAGGTAGGCTTTACTGTCGCGCACGTCGCGACCGCCCTGCGCCTGGAGCTCATCGATGCGTTGCTGGGAAGCCGCTGGCAGTACTATTTGCGCCAGCCCATGGGCTCGTTGGCGAACTCGGTGGCGACGGAAGCGTACCGGGCGGCGAATGGCTTCGAGCATGGCGTGACCGTACTTGCGCTGGTCGTGCAGGTCATCGTGTACGGCACGGTAGCAATGTTCATCTCGTGGGAGGCGACCCTGACCTCCTTCATGATCGGAATCATCATTCTGCACCTCCTGCACCGGTTAATACGCTCTACTCGCAAGGCCGGCGCGAAGCAGACCCAGCTTTTGCGCCACCTTCTGACATATCTTTCAGATGTGCTCGGCTCGGTGAAATCACTAAAAGCCATGGGACGCGACAAGGTTGCCGACGCTATCCTGCGCGATCAAACGAAGCAGCTCGAGAAGGCGACGAGACGAGAAGTCATGGCCCGCGAAGCACTTACCGCATTGCAGGAGCCCATACTGGCCATCATCATGGCCCTGGGCTTGTATATAGCCTTGGTGATGTGGGAGCTTTCCTTGCCTTCGGTAATGGTCATTGCCTTCCTGCTTACCCGTATTCTGGGCCTGCTGAATAAAACGCAGCGGAAATACCAGAACCTTTCAGCTCAGGAAAGTGCTTACTGGGCGTTACGGGCGGCTATCGAAGAAGCGCGAACGGCAGCCGAGAGAACGACCGGCTCGCGGCAACCCTCGCTTCGCGAGGAGATCAGCTTGAGGCGCGTCAACTTCGCCTATGGTCCCAAGATAATATTTCAGGAACTCGATCTCGAGATCCCTGTTAAGTCGCTTACCACTATCGCGGGAGCATCCGGAATCGGAAAAAGTACGCTCCTTGACCTTCTGTGCGGGCTGGCGGAGCCGGAGTCAGGGGAAATTCTGATCGACGGGGTTCCACTGGGCCAGATCAATCCGCGGGAGTGGCGGCGAATGATCGGTTATGTATCCCAGGAAAACATTTTGCTGCATGACACTATCCTCAACAACATACTCGTAGGCGCACCCGATCTGAAGGAGGCTGATGCGGAAAGAGCATTGCGTGAAGCGGGAGCATGGGATTTCGTCTGCGCTCTTCCGGAAGGGGTGAGGACCATTGTAGGCGAGCGCGGGGGTCTCCTCTCAGGGGGGCAGCGCCAACGCATCGCCATTGCGCGAGCCTTGGCTCATCAGCCTGTCCTGCTGCTGCTGGATGAACCGACGAGTGCACTGGATCCCGAAACCGAGCGCAAAGTCTGCGAGACCCTGCAAAAACTCGCCCGCGATATCACCGTGGTGGCGGTATCCCACCAACCGGTGCTGATCAATGCGGCGGATAACATATTTACGTTATCGAAAGGCAAAGCCGAGCGGCTGCAACGGACAACCAAGGTGGAGGAAGATTTTTCCGCCATGCCTGCTTCGCGCATCAGTGCCGTGGCCTCCCACTGATGCTGGCGCTATTTTCGGGGCTCGGTTCAGGGAGCATTCAGGTGGCATTCAGCCGCTCGTCAGATCCATCCCGACAATAACCTTGCTGCAAATTCCTTCAACCTGAGCTCGATAGGTCGCTTGCGCCACTCTTCCAGTGTGACGAGCGTGGATGCGTCCATATCTTTTCCAAACAGGCTTTTCATCTGCTCGCCGAATTCCTGGCCTAGAATGACGGCGTTGATTTCCTGGTTGTGTTCACTGCTAAGCCAGTCGAGATTGGTTGAACCGATCGTCGACCACACTCCATCGATCACCGCAGTCTTTGCATGCAGCAGCGCGTCCTGTCGCTCGTAAATCTTGACCCCCGCACTGAGCAGCTCGTCATAGTAGGAGCGTGAAGCGTAAAAAACAATGTTCGAATCTGTTTTCCCGGGTAACAGAAGTCGTACGTCAACATTACGACGGGCAGCGTTTTTCAAGGCTTCCAGCAGGTCGACATCAGGCACGAAATATGCGTTCGTAATATACGCGTAGGTCTCGGCGCTATTGATCGCGGAGACAAGCGTGACATAAATGGGGCTATAGTGATCGATAGGACGTGTGCTGATGGCCCGGACCACTTCAGTACCCTTGACAATTGGCGGTGGAAAAAAAACTTCTGTTCCAAGCGGTCCACCTTTTTGTGTAACCCACGTCGTCAGGAAAAATTTTTGAAACTCGGCAACCACAGGCCCTTCGATGCGGATATGGGTATCGCGCCAGGGCTGAGTATTTTTGCCGTGGGGCTTTGACGTAAACGACCCACTCGAATACACGCTGCTGATATTCACGCCGCCTACGAAGGCCACACGGCCATCAACCACAAGCAGTTTCCGGTGATCCCGGCCCACCTCCCATTCCCTTGTCAGCATGAGCGGATTGATGGGATTGAATTCCAGTATACGGACGCCTGTATCCGCCAACTGTTTGAAGAAGCTATCCGGCGTGTTGGAGGATCCGAACGCGTCGTAAATCAGGTTCACCTGGACACCGCTTTTTTGCTTTGCCATTAACGCTCCGGCAAATTTGCGCCCGACCTCATCGGCCTCTATGTCGTATGTCTCCAAGTTAATATGATTTTTTGCCCCTTGTATGGCTGCATACATCGACTTGTAAGTAGCGGGCCCGTCAATCAGAAGCGTGATTTTATTGCCAGTCATCAAGGGGCTGCCCGCGATTTCCTCTTCGAGGGCGAGGTGTCGCGTAAAAATACTGGTTTCCGGGGCCGATTGCTTGAGTCTTGCGAGAATCTCCCTTGTTTGCTGTACCGAAAGAGGTCCATGCGCCCCCTCGACAAGAACGGGAGGTATCGACGATGTGGGGTGCCGGAGCGTTATACGCTGGGTCAGCTGGGTCGCGCTGCATCCGAAAGTGAGGAGCAGGCAGAGTAAAGCCGGGTACTTCAAAATGGTCATGGGTCCGCTTCCTTTGGCTGGTAATGTCAAAAAACAGGGTAACCGGAAGTCTTCTTTGCATTAATTAGATTGTATTTTCGATATCGATATCCTTAACTGTCAAATTTCATATGATAAATAGGACGCATCCGAAAGCTTCAGTAAGCGCCTCCCGATTTAATAATAGCTCATCCGCAAATTTTTTTTAGAAAAGCCGGGAGGTTATCTCTCCCATTATTGCTTCTGATACCGCCCGATCAGCTCGGAATGTCCGATCACGTGACCCTGCATTGCCTTCTCAAGCTCCGGCTTGGTTGGATGGTTCAGATCGGGCAGCACGACGTCAAGGGCGTAGAGCTTATGAAAATACCGGTGATTACCAATGGGCGGACACGGTCCACCGTAACCAGTTCGGTTCCAGTCATTAACGCCCTCGAGGATGCCTGGGGGAAGCGCGCGCCGTTCTATCCCTTCTGGCAGCCCTGGCGCGTCCGGCGGAATATTGTATAACACCCAGTGCACCCAGGTTCGTTGCGGCGCCGCGGGATCAGGGGCATCCGGGTCGTCAATAATCAGGACGAGGCTCTTTGTTCCCTGAGGCACATCCGCCCAGAAAAGTCCTGGCGAAATATCATGGCCGTCGCAGGTGAGACGGGCTGGAATCGGGCCGTTGTTCGGAAAAGATGAAGATTCGATTTTCATGGATGTGGCTCCTTGCTGCTTTTTCCCCGTCTGGCTCGGTTGTCCTGCCCCGGAATCCTCGATCACCAGTCCAAGAGAGTAGGTGAGAATCATTCCGAGCAGCACGGTTATTGTCTGAAATCGGATTTTTTTCAAGGCGCGCCTGCCTGGGCTGCTTGACAGATCAGGAAACCGGTATCATCCGCCCTGCCCCGGTATCCGACTTGGGCAGGCGTACCGTCAATACACCATTCGTATAGCTGGCTTCTGCCTTCTCCGTATCGACGTTGCGGGGCAAAGGAATTGCTCGCTCAAAGCTGCCGTAGGCGCGCTCCATGATGTGGTAAGTGCTGTCCTGCGTCACGCGCTCAAACCTTTTTTCCCCCCTCACGTAAAGGATATTGCCGTCAATGGTAATTTCGCAATCCTTTTTCTCCATCCCCGGCACTTCCATCCGTACCACGATTTCCTTGTCCGTTTCTTCCACGTCTCCCGCAAGCAGACTCCAGTTTCTAAAAACGGGAAAAGCATTCGCAGCCTGCTGCTTCTCTTTACCTTGATCTTCCCGTCGTGAAAAATGGGTCAGCGCGTCGCTGCTGTGGTGAACCAGCTCACGCCAGCCTTCGGAAATATTATCCCAGGTACGACCAAGACTCCGGCTTATGTGCTTTCCTGCCTGTTTCAGTGTGTCGAGCACGTCATCCTCCTATTTTTAAAGACCCTCACAGGCCGAATCTCATTGCCGGAATCTTGTTTCCGTCTGCTGCTGATATCTCACGAGCTTTGCCATCGCAAGCAGCTCCTCGGATAAAAGCTCCAGCAAATCATCAAGCGAGAGAATTCCAAGCAGCGCACCCCTCTCATCCACGATTGGCAATCGGCGAACCTTTCTGTCTTGCATATACTGAATCGTTTCGAATATGCCCGTGCTATCCCTTGCGCAGGCGAGGTCCGGTTCCATGATATCCTCTACGGTAATAACGCCGGGGTCGATCTCAGTTGCGATGATTTCCACCACGACATCCCGGTCGGTGACCAGCCCGACCGGAACACGTATCCCGTCGCGCTCATCGACCACTACCACGTCCCCCACGTGATGCCGACGCATAAGCTTTGCCGCTTCCAGTACTGAATCGCTACGTCGCACAACTATGACTTCACGGCTACAAATTTCACCTATAGGCATAATAGCGTTCCGCTTGTTTTAAGCCGATGCGTTATCCGCGTAGTCCGGGATCGATTCTTCGACCTGGCGGAAGTGGATTGCTAGTTCGCAGGCTCAGTGATCCGATTAGCGCTCCCAGGCGACACGCAGCAAATATTCATCCGGGTTATAGTGAAAGTCGAGATCGCCCTGGTACGCGTCATGTATCGCCTCTCCGATCCCCCGAACCAGATGGATATCGGTTGTCGTTAGCAGCATCCCGTCGTCCTCTTCTTCAATTGCAATGATCCGGTTGAGCGGATGCTCGGTACGTTCCCGCTTTTCCACATTTCGCGCGAGATGCAATATTTCTTCACGATGGGTCGCAAAAAATTGCCCCTTCAGTGTCAAGAAACCAGCAGGATACTGATCGTTTATACGATGGCAAGCAGGGCACATTTCCTGATGCGCGCCCTCGGGAGCTTCCCTCCATTCCCAGCGCCCATCGTGAAAGACGGCGCCGCACCGCGGACAAGTACTCGGCTCCTTCGGCTTGGATCTCGCCCGATAGGGATCGTGCACGCGCTCCTGTAACATTTCGTCGAGGCGTTTGATCCGGTGAAATCCGGGAGGGGGAGTGGTATGGGTGCCCATGGAAAACTCCTGTTGTCATCAATTGCGGCTCTAAGGCTATGCACCCTCGTACACAAAGGCGCGTGTACGGGGCCGGGGATGATCCTCATCGAGCAGAACGTTGGGCTGAAACGCTCGCTGTGGCAAGTCTCGCGCTGATAGCCATTGCCTTCGCTTGAATCACCGCGCGTCTGCTCTTTTCCAGCTCGTCTGTGGGAAAACAAAAGGCAGGCCCGTTCCTCTCGGGACGGGCCATGTGTGGCGTTAAAACAGGCAGGCTATTTCACCTCGATCCGTTTGGCCGTCTTCCCTTCCTTCTTTGGCAGCGTCAATTCAAGAGTGCCGTTATCATACTTGGCCTCGGCCTTGCTGGCGTCCACTTCGCTTCCCAATGTGAAGGTCCTGTAGCTTGAGCCCTGATGACACTCGCGGTAGAGCACTCTCTCGCCTTCCTTTTCTTCGTTTTCCTGTTTGTTTTCCGCACTTATGGAAACACGATTCCCTTCCACCTGCACTTTCACATCCTCTTTTTTTACGCCCGGAATCTCCGCACGCACGTGATAAGCATTATCGTCTTCCGTTACAT
>DASSHJ010000041.1:0-3057 GCA_035692965.1 Nitrosospira sp.
TAGCGCGACCGGAGCTTCGGAAAACAAATCCCGCTGCAATGCGGCGTTGCTGGTCTGGCTGCCGATGCTTTCCCGCTCAAGCTTTAACAGGTACTTTCTGGCGGTTTTGATCACCGATTGAGGCACCCCCGCGAGTGCCGCGACCTGGAGTCCGTAGCTCTGGCTCGCTGGCCCCTCTTTTATGGCGTGCAGGAACACAATGTGATGCTTGTGCTCTACCGCGTCGAGGTGCACGTTCGCTGCGTACGGAAATTCTTCGGTCAACCGGGTTAACTCGAAATAATGCGTGGCGAAGAGTGTGAAGCTGCGGTTGTTTTCCAGCAGGTACCGGGCTATGGCGAAGGCCAGCGCGAGCCCGTCAAAGGTTGATGTTCCCCTTCCGATTTCATCCACGAGCACCAGGCTTTGAGGAGTGGCATTATTCAGGATATTGGCAGCCTCGGTCATTTCCATCATGAACGTGGAACGGCCGCCCGCAAGATCGTCAGAGGCGCCGATGCGAGTGAAAATCTGATCGATCGGCCCCATCCTTGCGCTTTTGGCGGGAACAAAGCTGCCACAATGAGCAAGCAGCGCGATCAGAGCGACCTGCCGCATGTAAGTGGATTTCCCCCCCATGTTGGGCCCGGTGATGACGAGCATTTGCCGCCCGCTCCCGTCCAGTAAACCCAGCCGCGTATCGTTCGGGATGAAATTCTCCACCTGGTTTTCCACCACTGGATGGCGCCCCGACTCGAGTTCAATCGCAGCGTCACCGGTAAACGTGGGTTTTGCATAGTCGAGTGCGAGCGCGCGCTCGGCAAAAGTGGCGAGTACATCCATCTCGGCCACGCTTCGCGCAATCTGTTGCAACTGCTCGATATGAGATGACAGCAGATCCAGCAGCGTTTCGTATAAAAATTTCTCGCGCTCCAAGGCGCGATCCTGTGCAGACAGCGCCTTATCTTCAAAAGCCTTGAGTTCAGGCGTAATGTAGCGCTCGGCATTCTTGAGCGTCTGCCTTCTGCGGTAATCAAGGGGAATCTTTTCGGTATGCGCGTGGGTCACCTCGATATAGAAGCCATGCACCCGGTTGTATTCCACCTTGAGATTCGCGATCCCGGTACGTGCTTTTTCCCGCGCTTCGAGTTCCACCAGGAATTCCCCGCAATTGTTCTGGAGGGCGCGCAGCTCATCGAGTTCCATATCATAGCCATCGGCAATCACTCCGCCCTCACGAAGCACAAGCGCAGGCTCTTCGCGCAACGCCTGGTCAAGAAGCAATACAAGCTCGGGATGGGGCGTCATCGATCGAGCCACGTGGATGGCGCGTTCATCAGCTTCCCCGGGTATTTCCCCGCTAATATCATGAGGGGAAATGACAGCCACTACAACGGCGGGCAATCTTTTGAGGGTATCGCGCAGCCCTGACAAATCGCGCGGACGGGCGGATCTAAGCGCAATGCGGGTAGCGATGCGCTCGATGTCGGCTGTACGCTTCAGTGCGTCCCGTATATCCAGGTAGGGCCCTGATCCATTCTCCCCGATCAGGAACGCAACGGCATCCAGGCGCTTTTGGATGGTTTCGCGGTCGCGCAACGGATGGTGCAGCCAGTGCCGCAGCAGGCGGCTGCCCATGTTCGTGGAACAGCTATCGAGCAGGGAGAGCAACGTCGGGGAGTCCTCGCCCAGTATGGTTTTCGAAATCTCCAGGTTCCGGCGGGTGGCTGCGTCCATGCGCAAGTAAGCCTCGTTCCGCTCCACGCGGAGCGTCTGAATATGGCTCAGGCCTTTTTCTTGCCCGGCCTCATCGAGGGCTGTGCCCTGGGTCAGGCGTGCATAGTCGAGCAGAGCGCTGGCTGCGCCGAGTGATGCCTGCAAGCCCTCGCAACCGAATCCTGAAAGGTCGCGGGTACCAAAATGAGAAGACAGATTGCGTACACCCGCCTCGACATCAAATTGCCACTCGGGGAGACGCTTCAAGTTAAATTGCCGGGATGCGAGCATACTGCCAAGCTCCGGAAGATCCAGAGATTCGGGAAGGAGAATTTCCGCGGGCGTGAGCCGCTCCAACTCGCTCAACAAGCCGTTGCGGCCGGTTTCCATGACATAAAACTGACCCCCAGCCAAGTTGAGCCATGACAGTCCCAGCGCCGAGCTTTGCACGCATAAGGCGAGCAGCAGGCTTTCGCCCTTTTCTTCGAGAAGCGCCGAGTCCGTGAGCGTGCCCGGCGTGATGATCCGCGTGACCTGGCGATCCACCGGCCCCTTGCTCTTCGCCGGGTCCCCCACCTGTTCGCAAATCACTACCGATTCACCCAGCTTGATGAGCTTTGCGAGATACTGCTCAGCCGAGTGATAGGGCACGCCCGCCATCCGGATCGGTTCACCCGCAGACGTTCCCCGGCGCGTCAGGGTGATGTCGAGCAGCCGGGCGGCTTTTTCCGCATCCTCAAAGAACAACTCGTAAAAGTCTCCCATGCGATAAAACATCAGCATGTCCGGATGCTGCGCCTTGATGCGCAGATACTGCTGCATCATGGGGGTGTGGCGGCTTAGATTTTCCATTTTGTCATCAAGCTACGACAAAAGAAAAAGATTTTACTTAGACGCAAAAAATCAACCTTGCCGAAAGCTCTCAAACACTCTTTAAACGTCAAAGCCTCTTCTTTGCCCAGCGATCTAACATCTAACGCCGGAATCGGTGTTTATCTTGCAGTAGCACCACGACTTCAGTACGGGCCCAGAAAGCGGGAGCCGTTAAAATGGATAATGTGGGAGGCCGCATCTGCCACCCACACCTCGGTTTCCCAAGAAATGACGTCCAGATACTTATTCATTACCTTCCGGTTGGGAAAAGCCGACACATAGACGAGACCAGCGTTACAATTTGCAAATAAATTAGCGAGCTCATCATGGCGCTTACCGTCAACAGGTCCATGGCTTGTTACTGACTCGATTAAAAGGAGCCAATTTCTGACCGTTGAGTAGATGATGACATCAGGCATTTTTCCATGACCGTCGACCAAGACTCCGAGGTTTGCTAAAAGCTCTTGGTCGAAAAACTTCCATTTATCG
>DASSHJ010000042.1:0-2243 GCA_035692965.1 Nitrosospira sp.
GTAATGCCGAGGCCCAGACCAAGCTTGCGATGATCAAGGATCTGTTCGCGAAAAGGTCAAGGGTTGCAGCTGTCTCCCCGCCCGCCACACCGGTTCCCGTGCCCGGTTCTTCCGTAGCGATTGAGGAAAAACCATCTTCCAAGCCAGATCACAAGAGCGCGGCAAAGACCGAAAAACCCGCGGAGAAAATAGCTTCCGTCGAAAAACTTGAGTCGGCCAAGCCGGATGTGCAAGGAGAATCCGGCGAAATACTCGATACAATCACAGCCTGGGCCAAGGCATGGTCAGACAAGGATGTGCCCACCTACCTCGGATTTTACTCGAGCGAATTTCGCGCGCCCGGAAGCGCATCACGCAACGCGTGGGAAAAGACCCGGCGGGACAGGATTATCAAACCCAAATCAATAGAAGTATCGATAGCAAATCCGAAGGTCAGCTTTACCGATGCAACTCATGCAAAAGTGAGCTTCAGGCAGTCCTACCACTCTGATGCGATCAAGAGCAATACGACGAAGACCCTTGAGATGGTCAAGAATGGGCAAAAATGGCAGATACTGCACGAGCAGGTTGGTCGATGATGAAGCCTGATGCCCTGATCGGGACAGGGGCGAGGGTGATCAAGCCTGTTACTGCGGCGCGAATGCTGATGGCAGGCTTGTTTTATCTTGGCGCTTCCTGCGTCCTGGCTAGTGGCCCTACGCTCCCCCGGGAGCCTCATCAAAGCGCTCCTGAAGCCATGCTCATGAAGAGTCTCGAGCAGATCGCGGAAAGTCGAATGGACTCTGCCATGAGTGGAATCGACGAACTGCTGAAATCCAACCCGAACTTCCGGCTTGCCCATCTGATCAAGGGAGATTTGCTGCTTGCCCGGACCCGCCCTATCAGCAGCATTGGAAATGCGCCGCAAGCACCGGAGCAGCATGTTGCTGACCTGCGCGAAGAAGCGCGAGTTCGAATCCAGCGTCATCGCGAACAGGTTCCTCGCGATCGCGTGCCTCGGTATCTCCTGCAAATGCAGCCCGAGCAAAAATACGCCGTCATTGCGGACACGGACAAATCACGCCTTTATGTATTCCAGAATGTGGGCGGCAAGCCGCGCTATATCGCCGATTACTATATCAGCACCGGAAAGAACGGCTCAGTCAAGATCAAGGAAGGAGACAAGAAAACGCCAATAGGCGTATATTTTGTAACCGCCAATGTTCCCCGGGAAAAACTCACTGATTTTTACGGCCGCGGCGCCTTCCCCCTCAATTATCCCAATGAGTGGGATAAGCGTAACGGAAGAAGCGGGTTCGGCATCTGGCTGCACGGCACCCCCTCGGACACTTATAGCCGCCCGCCTCGCGCAAGCGATGGATGTGTAGTTCTCGCGAACCAGGACCTGGACAGGGTGGGCGCCACGCTGCAGGTGGGCGTCACTCCGGTGATTATCAGCAATGCCGTGGAATGGGTGGACCCAGCGGATACGATCGTGCTGCGTGACAAAATAGCAAGCAACCTGGAAAGCTGGCGGCGTGACTGGGAAAGCGGGAACACGCAGTCATACATCAGAAACTACCGAAAGGATTTTTCCACGGGCAGCCAGGACCTGGCGGAATGGTCGAAACACAAACGTCAGGTTAATGCGGGGAAAAACTGGATCAAGGTGGGAATCAGTAATGTAGGAATGTTTCTATATCCAGGGAGAGATGATCTGGTAGTGGTCAATTTCGATCAGGAATACTCCAGCAACAATCTTTCAAACAAGATGAGAAAACGCCAGTACTGGCTAAGAGAAAGCAAGAACGGCCCGTGGAAGATTATTTATGAGAGTGCAGCGTGAATCCCCGGACACGCGGCTTCAAACCACTTATTACCTAATCATGCATACCAGGCTTGTAGCCGCATTTTTTACCTTCCTATCCCTCTTTTTGAGTATTCCTGCGAGCGCCGCGAATCCCCAGGTTGAATTAAAGACCAATTTCGGTAATATCACGATAGAGCTTTACCCGGAAAAGGCGCCAAAAACTGTTGAGAACTTCGTTGGTTACATAAAAGACGGCTATTACAACGGCACGATATTTCATCGCGTCATCCCGGGATTCATGATCCAGGGGGGGGGCTTCGACAAATCGTTCAAACAGAAGCCGACGAGGCCGCCGGTTCAGAACGAAGCGGCGAACGGGCTGAAGAACGAGGTTGGCACCGTGGCAATGGCCCGCACTTCAGACCCGCACTCGGCATCCTCGCAGTTCTTCATC
>DASSHJ010000043.1:0-7783 GCA_035692965.1 Nitrosospira sp.
AATAGGTGTTGAAGTCCCCGAACTGGCTATTCTCGTCGTGCCGATACATCGCCTCGGCAACGTGTTCGCCTAGGTTGAGCTGGGTGCCCACAAATCCCGCGACGTTCGTCCGGCTTTTCTTTGTAAACTCGGTCGTACTGCCAACCGACTGAATCTCATGATCCATGCCGGCAAAGACCCGACCGGTGAGCTTGTCGGACGTCAACTTTTTTTCCAACTGAAGCGAACCCTGCAGAGAGCGGCTGTTGAATATCGCGGGGAACGCGCCTAGCACATTGGAACGGTCGAGCGAGGTGCCATACGTTCCCATAATGCTGAGATCATGAGGAAGCGAGTAGATCGCTCTTACGTTGGCCATCGCTATGGACTGGCGATTCACGTCGTCTGTTGTGGGCGAAGCATCGAACGACGTCCTCGTGCCAGAGCCCAGCGCCGTTGCCTCGACCTGGAAATCCGGAGTTATCCATCCTCCAGCTTTTGCGACGACGCCAATACGCCTACGAGGGTCCTTGTCCGGATTGAAGCTGAAAACACTGTTACTGTTCGTGGCTGATCCCTGCTGAATAATGTCCTGCACCACGCGGATACCCGCATAAAACGACTCTCCCCGTACCCCCAGGCTAGCCGCCGCCCGCTCCGAAAATCGCGAGCCGCCCCCCGCAGATACCAGCATCCCCACCGGAATATCAATGTTGCCGCGTATCACGCCGCCCACCGCGTTGGACCCGAACGCGGCCGACACTCCCCCTTGAATAACATCGACGGATGACAAGAGACCCGGCGCAATGGCGGCAAAATTGGGTGAGCCCGTTGTTGCCGAAGACATTTTGACCCCGTCCAGCAGAAATACCGCCTGGTTTGAGTTGGAACCACGCATGAAGAGCGCTAACGGCCCACCCGGCCCGAGCTCGTTGATCTGCACCTGCTCCTGCAACACCGTCTTCCAGTCGTTATCTTCGACCTTCAATCTGACCGTGTTCACCCTATGATTCGTGAGCTCACGATCCATCGGAATCCGGTTACCGCCATAGATCGTCAACTCCGGGAGAGCCGGCACATCGTTTGCCACAGCCAGACAAAGCGGATTTGATATCAATCCCAGGCACAATATTTTTCCCAATTTCATCTTGATCCTTCCAGCCAAGCCTGGCGTAAATTTCCCACCCCAAATCCGCCTGCTCGCAAAAATGCACCGGATCACGACAGCACATTTGCGGATCGTTTAATCCGCAGCTTATTTGCCAATGGGTAATATTTCAGATACGGGCAGTGCAGGCAGCCCGGATCGAACCGCGGAAACTACGTGGGAGTAAAATGAAAGGTCAAAAGCCGCGCGACATCGCAAGGATATCGATAAGCGGCTTGGCTATCAGCACACCGCCCCACGCGGCATTTCCAGATGCGGTCAAGGCCGGTATCCGGGCTTGCAGGACTTGATGTATCGCCTTCCCATGAATTGGAGGATTCACAGTGGCTCGGGGATGCCATGCTGGAGGACATCCGATACACCCACACCTGCTTACCGTTGCGGGGGCAGCCCAGGCATTTCAAGGAAGCTCTGAAAAAACCTTTTAACAGTGCATTCCTAACCTGGTTCCCGTTTAACTTGGCCGTTTATGCAGCCAGGCACCTTGAACGAGCCGAATTCTACCAGAACCGTTGCTCGGCAGTTGAAAATCGGGTGATACGGAAGGCAGGAGGACAATTATCAAGAAAGGGTACGCTCAGGCTGTGAGATGCTCGAAATTACTTTCAGAGAGTCACCTTAACAGTTGACGCAGTAAGGAGGCCCGAACTATAGTGCGCCAGCAGAATAGAAGAAATATAAGTAGATGGAACCTGAACTGAAGGCTCTCGAAGATAAAATTCACCAGTTCGTACTGTTGTGCCAGCAACTGCGATCAGAAAACATCGGCTTGCGCCAGCAATTGGCAGCAGCCATAAGCGAGAACAAGCGGCTGACGGAAAAAATCAGCTCTGCAACCGGTCAGCTCGAAGCGATACTGGCCCAGTTTCCTGAGAGCGAAGAATGAAAAGCGGCAAAGCCATTGATATAAGCATCATGGGACGGGATTTTTGCATTACCTGTCCTGACGAGGAACGCGAGGAACTGTTGAAAGCAGTCGCATATCTCGACAAAAAGATGCGTGAAATCAGGGACGCGGGAAAAGTGATCGGATCCGAACGTATCGCAATCATGGCTGCCCTCAACATTACGCATGAGCTGTTGATCGCCCGGCACAAGGAAGGCTTTGACACGGAGGAATTTAGGCGTAGAATCGATTGCATGCAGGCTGCGCTTGATGCCGCGATGCCAGGACAAGAGAACTTGTTCTGATTCACATCCGAATGCAGGCCAGTCCGAACGATTTCCGGCCTTCGTTGCTCGATCGTTTCAACGAACGAAGATGGGTAAAGGTTGTTCCCTGCGGTGTTCGTTTTAGGCCTATATTCTTTGAACCAACTTTAGCATTGGTTGCAAACCAAAGTGATGCTGTTGTGCGCGTCCCATGCGGAAGCGCCTGATGCATCCGGTGAGTGACCACCTTGAACCATCTGGTTCAAGATAATGGCCTGACGGCATTTGCGGGGACCTTGTTTTCCTTGGCAACTTCTGAATAATCCTCAGGGATCAGGATTATTCAGAAGATTTCCCAGAAACCCCGGTTCAAGTTTGCGGAATCTGACCGCTTTAGAAGTACCTTGAGGATGTGCGCGCCCGCGATAACGTCTTTTCCCAGCTCTGCATTTATCGCCATTACAGGAAATGCCAAGGGAGCCCGCTGACATTCGGAACGATCCTGAGGGAATGCGCCTTCCGATCAAGCTCGATTCCACTTCCAATGGCGAGTTCGAGCCTGTTCCCCTGACACCCGCCAATCAAGCCGCAAACCACCTTGCCTCTCAAGCGGCAAGTGACAACGCCAAACGCCTGGGTCTGTCCCGAAGAAAATTCCTGATATCCGCTTGCGGTGCTGCCTCCACCTTGCTTGCATTCAACAGAGCCAATGCGGCCGCGGGCAGAACTGGAGGTTTCTTCGATCTTCCTTCTACAGCCGCCCTTGAGCCAACCCTCGCCCAGTCCCGAATCGAGGGTGAAAAAAGCGAGTTTATCTTCGACGTACAGGGTCATTTTGTCGACCCGAACGGAGACTGGGTAAAGAAGCTTCCCGGCGGCTCGAACCCTCTGAGCCAAATGCCTAAAGCCGGCTGCGCCCTGGCCTCGGGACCAGAATCGCGAAGCTATTTGCGCTGCCTGGGACCCGACGAATTCATCAAGGATGTGTTTCTCGACTCCGACACCGACATGATGGTGCTCTCGTTTGTGCCCTCCAAGCCGGACGCCGAGCCCCTAACGATACAGACTGCGGATGCAGTGCGGCGAATTATCGACCGTATGGAAGGAATGCATCGCCTGCTTCTTCACGGCCGCGTCAACCCCAACCAGCCAGAAGACCTCGAGTCGATGGATGAGTTGAAGGAACGCTGGGGCGTGTCCGCATGGAAGACCTATACTCAGTTTGGCCCCGGCGGGAAGGGTTACTTCCTATCCGACGATATCGGAACGCGATTCATCGAGAAAGCCCGCAAGCTCGGCGTGAAGGTCATCTGCGTGCACAAGGGGTTACCCTTCGGAAAGCAGTCTTACGAGCACAGCAAATGCACCGACATTGGGGTCGTGGCAAAGCGGTTTCCTGACGTCGCTTTTCTCGTTTATCACTCAGGCTTTGTCACCAGTGTGCCTGAACGTGCATTCACAGGAAGAGGGGCGGGAGACGGCATCGATACGCTCATCCAGTCGCTCATCGAGAATGGCGTACCTCCGAACAGTAATGTGTACGCCGAGCTCGGAAGCACTTGGCGTTTCCTGATGCGGGACCCTGAAGCTGCGGCCCATGCGTTGGGAAAGCTCTTGAAATACTGCGGCGAGAACAATGTCCTGTGGGGCACGGATTCCATTTGGTACGGGTCGCCACAAGACCAGATCCAGGCATTTCGGACGTTCCAGATTGCGCGCGAATTTCGGGAAAGGTATGGATATCCCGAGATTACACCGGGGCTTCGCGCAAACATTTTTGGACTCAACGCGGCAAAGGTTTACTCGATTAGCCCCGACGAGATAAAGAAATATAGTGGGCGCGACCGGATAGCCGAGGAACGACAGGCTTATCTCGAACAACCTGACCCGCACTTCCTTACGTATGGACCTAAAACCCGAAGGGATTTTCTGCGATTGACGGCGGCTGGCGGGTTTTGACACACTCGTTGTCATCTTATCTACTCGCTACCCATCACCGTCATGCAGGCGGGAATCGAGCCCACACCTCTTCTGCTTCTCATATCCGTGCAAGCGGAATCCGACCCTTCCCTCTTCTGTCTCGTCATCCCCGGCGAAGCGGGAATCAAGCTTCCCCCTCTGCGTCATTACCACGAAGCAGGTTGTGAAAAAACTCGAGAAAACAGCACCTCAATCGAAAATATTCCTACTTATATGCTCACTACTCGACATTAATAGGTTCCGCATACCACTTAGATTTCGGTCATATTCGCAAAACTCACTTGCCTTCCCACCTCGGAAAATCCTTCGAGAGTTTTTTCAAAACCTGTTTCGGGGGAATGACGAAGGGAACGTGTAGAGCTGGGGGCACCGTTGGGAATAACACACAACAATTATCGTCTGATGCGCTATTTTGAACCTTCCATCAACGTCGTGAGCAAGGACAACTATTATCCGGTTAGGAAACGGAGCGGAATCTGGCGCAATAGCGCGGCACGCAACAGCCTCTTCAATTTCCCGTCCCAGCTCCATGAAATTGCTGTAGATGAAAAAACCATGAGGATTACATCTATGCTATAGGTGACGTTTTTTTGCCATAGCTCTGACCCAATGCCGAAAAGGAAATGGCAAACGTAAAAAAGAAAAACAGCAATTCGGGTGGCAATCACTCCAAGGAGGAGGAATATGGAAGAGAAACCGAAACCGCGCATAGTCGGCATTAATCACGTTGCCCTGGAGGTCGGCAATATCGAGGAAGCGTTGGCTTTCTATAGCCGCATCTTCGACTTCAATTTACGAGGCCGCGGCAGCGGTTCCGCCTTCATTGATATGGGCGATCAATTTATTGCGTTGATGGAAGGAAGATCGCATCCGACGAATGACGAGCGGCACTTCGGCCTGGTCGTGGACGACCGTTCAAGAGTGCGAGAGCTGGCTGCCGCGGCCGGCGCAAAACTGCTGGAAGGCGGCAGGATGGACTTTCTCGACCCGTGGGGCAACCACATTCAAGTGGTGGAATACCGCGATCTGCAATTTATGAAGACAGAGTCGGTACTGAAATTCATGGGGCTTCATCTGGATAAAACAGAGGCCGCCCAAGCCGAGCTGCGGCAAAAAGGAATCGAACCTTGAGGCGGGGTTCAAATAAGAACCGAATATGAGAGGGGGTATAAAAAGCTTTGAACAGGATTGCGGCAAGGCAAGCCTTCACGCTGAAGAGTGCTACCAGCGTAACAGCATCGTGTTGGAAACAACTTCCACCGCCGTCCCGAATTTGTGCCCTTCCCTGTCCAAAACATCTTTGAGCCAGGCAACATCTTTCTTTGAAGCGTAATTCAGCCTGAAGCGTTTCATCTGCATTGGAACCATGGTGAGCCGCACGAGCTTGCCATTTGCCGGCTCGACAGCAGCGAAATACATCAGCCCAAGATCGCCCCGGTAGGATTCATGTCCGGAAATGCCTTCATAGTCGTTCAGGAAATCCCCGCAGCCGTAAAGGATGAGTTTTCCCCGATAAACCTCAATCCCCTTCACATGGTGGGAAGAATGACCGTGGACGATGTCGACGCCTCCATCGTCGATCAGCCAGTGGGCAAACTCCTGCTGTTCATGAGGTACCTGGTACCCCCAGTTTCCACCCCAGTGAATAGAGGCGACAACGACATCACCCGTTCTTTTTTCCTGCCCAATTTGACGCCTGATTTCCTTTACGGTTGTCAGGGAGAAGTCAGGCAAAAGGTTCACTCCTGGTTTGTCGGGCTTGGCACCCCAGCTCCATGGTATGCCGCTTGTTTCCGAACCGAATGAAAAAACGAGAATTCTTCCCTTCCGGGAAACGGGCATCAAGGCAGGAGCTCGAGCTTCCCCCAGGTTCCGGCCTGCCCCCGGCGTCTTGATTCCCACTTTTTTTAGCGTATCCAACGTTTCAGCGAGTCCAGCATATCCCCAATCAAGAATATGATTGTTGGCCAAGGCGCAACAATCTATTTTGGCGGCGAGGATGCAGGGGATATTGTCCGGATTCATCCGGTAATTGACCGCCTTGTCTTGAACATCGTTACTTCGCGTTACGGCGGTTTCCAGATTGATGATGCGCAGGTCAGGCTTGCGGCGCTCGAGTTCATCAAGGGCGTCCCCCCAGATATATGAAAAATCGACCGGCTTGGGAATCGGGCCGTTTTTGGCTTCAGCCAGCTGAACATACCCAACTGCGCTCTTCATGTAGCCTTCGTACAAGATGGGGTTGCCCGGATAGGGCAAGACTTGGTCGATTCCCCGCCCTGTCATCACGTCTCCACATAGAAATATATTGATTACGCGCAGGCTCTCGTCCTGTGGAAGCAAATTGACACCGTCCTGGTCGTTCATGACAGGAGCCGAGTTCCCTTCCTTTGCGGATTGCGCCGAAGATTGGGTGGAAAATGAATGAGCCACAACCGCAAGTCCGGCCGAAAGCGCATAAAAAACGAATTTTCGCCGACCAAGCTTATAGTTAAGGCCGCTACTCAGTGCCGAATTTTCCCCCGGTTTTTTGTTCGATTCTTGAAAGAATGGCATGCTTCCATCCTAGACTATATTCAGAAGAAACACTGTTTGAGATGCGGCTCTGGACTATTCACCCCTGCTATCTTGATCCGCAAGGCCTCACGGCTGCGTGGAGAGAGGCATTATTGGCTCAAAAGGTGCTTACCGATACAACAAAGGGATATCGGGCACATCCCCAACTTGTGCGGTTCAGGCTGCATCCGCAGCCACTTGCCGCAATAGGGGTCTTTCTATTCGCTCTTGCAGAGGAAGCTGAACGGCGAGGCTATAAATTCGAAACAAAGAAGATTCTTGAAAAAGAGCCCGTAGAGCAAATAGAAGAGACAGAGGGGCAGTTATTCTACGAATGGGCGCACTTGAGAGCGAAACTGCACAAGCGAGCGCCAGACCTTCACCGACAGTTTCATAGCATTGTTATCCCTCAGTCCCACCCGTTATTTCGCATCGTTCCAGGAAAAATCAGAGAGTGGGAAAAATCACGATCAATACGGATCGATTAGCATCAAGGGTTGCGGGCGCATGGGCTGGAGAGCACTTCGCTGGGGGCTCGGCCCTCGCCGTTCCCAGTTCCTGGACACAGCACAACCGCTCGTCCCCGGCAGCTGCAACGAAAAACGGTCATCGTTCGTGTTCAACAATTGTTATCTCTTCACGATTACATCGACAAAGGCAATACAACGGATCCCTGCCCCTCCTCCGGATCGGTGCTCAGCGTCCCGAGTGGCCATTCAGGGAGATGCACGAGAGGCACAACAAATCCGGCGGCTGGGCCCGTTTCATCCTCGTCAAGTCCAAAAAGGAATAAGCGATCCGGCAACCACGCATCGTCACCTTTGATACTTAAACGAATCGAATTTTCATTCAGTTCAGTTTTACTGAAGGGGACAGCAACTTGCACGTAATAGAGATTCGCTTCCGCCCTTTCCAGATCGCTCTGCGGCGTGTCCGGAAAAACGTGAT
>DASSHJ010000044.1:0-3348 GCA_035692965.1 Nitrosospira sp.
TTGGCCGCAGCAACATTGTCGGGAAGCCGATGGCCCTGATGTTGTTGCAGAAAGGGGCGACAGTGACAATCTGTACGTCGAAGACGCGCGACTTGGGAGAACATACCCGGCGTGCCGATATTCTCGTGGTTGCTGTCGGGAAACCAGGAACAGTAACGGCCGAAATGGTGAAGCGGGGCGCGACCGTGATCGACGTTGGCATAAACCGCATGCCTGACGGTAAAATCACCGGTGATGTGGATTTCGAATCAGTAAAGGAAAAAGCAGCAAACATCACCCCTGTACCGGGCGGAGTCGGCCCAATGACCATTACAATGTTGCTCGGCAACACAGTGGAAGCGGCAGAGCGGGCGTACAAGCGGAAAACAGCCCCGATCCAAGCGTGATTTTATAGCGGGTGAACTGGCGGCCCACAATGCATATGGGCGAGCTTTCGGGTGAAGCAGCGTATTTGGTTTCCTGTTGAAGGACATCCCGCTACCGGTATTCTGGATGCAACTTTGCTGAAGGCTGCCAGTAAACAGGTTGAAGTTTGCTGGAAGTTTCCCGAATCTAAGCAATCGGTGACGTGAAATTAGCCGAGAACGCGAGACAAACATGGAACCCCAACCGGACGTAGATCCCACTGAAACCCAGGAATGGCTCGATGCGATCCAATCCGTTCTTACCTACGAAGGTACGGAAAGAGCCCATTATCTTCTCGAAAGACTGATCGAAAAAGCCCGGCGCTCAGGAGCCTACCTTCCTTACAGCGCCACTACGGCTTATATCAATACGATCCCACCCGGCAAGGAAGAGCCATCTCCTGGCAATCACGCCCTTGAGCATCGAATACGCTCATATGTACGCTGGAACTCGATGGCGATGGTGTTGAGAGCCAATCGGCACTCGAATGTCGGGGGACACATCGCCAGTTTTGCGTCAGCCGCCACGCTCTATGACGTGGGCTACAACCATTTCTGGCATGCTGCATCCGACAAGCATGCCGGGGACCTCATATTCGCACAGGGCCATTCGTCTCCAGGACTTTATGCATATGCTTTCCTGCTTGGCGAATTGACCGAGGAGCAACTCGATAACTTCCGGCGCGAGGTTGGAGGAAAAGGGCTTTCATCATATCCCCACCCCTGGCTCATGCCGGATTTCTGGCAATTTCCCACGGTCTCCATGGGTCTTGGGCCGCTTATGGCGACTTACCAGGCCCGCTTTATGAAATATCTGGATAGCCGGGGTCTTGTCAACACTCAGGGACGGAAAGTCTGGGCCTTCATGGGTGATGGAGAAATGGACGAGCCGGAATCGATGGGAGGCATTTCTCTCGCCTCGCGCGAGAAACTGGATAACCTGATCTTTGTGGTGAACTGCAACCTCCAACGTCTGGATGGACCTGTACGAGGTAATGGAAAAATTATCCAGGAACTCGAAGCCGCGTTTCGAGGGTCAGGATGGAATGTCATCAAGGTAATCTGGGGATCCTACTGGGATCCGCTCCTGGCTAAAGACACCAAGGGACTCCTGCAGCAACGCATGATGGAATGCGTGGATGGCGAGTACCAGACGTTCAGGGCACGGGATGGTGCCTACGTGCGCGAACACTTTTTCGGGAAGTATCCTGAGCTGCTTGCAATGGTGGCCAATATGTCGGATGACGACATCTGGCGCTTGAATCGCGGGGGACATGATCCTCATAAAGTGTACGCAGCGTATGCCGCGGCAGTAAAGCATACCGGGCAGCCGACCGTGATTCTTGCGAAAACGATCAAGGGCTACGGGATGGGCGAAGCAGGCGAAGCCCAGAATATTACCCATCAACAGAAAAAGATGGGCACGACGTCGCTGAAGGCCTTCCGGGACCGGTTCGCGTTGCCCATTCCGGATGACAAGATGGACGAAGTCCCTTATCTGAAATTCGATAAGGACTCGCCCGAGTATATCTATATGCATGAGCGGCGGACTGCGCTGGGAGGCTTTTTGCACCGCCGGCGCGGTAAAGCGGAGGCACTACAGGTACCCCCGCTGTCCGCGTTTGAAAACTTGCTCAAGGCGAGTGGAGAAGGACGCGAGTCATCCACAACGATGGCTTTTGTCCGCATACTCAATACCCTGGTCAAGGACAAGAACATCGGTAAGCGAGTGGTACCCATCGTTGCCGACGAATCGCGTACGTTCGGCATGGAAGGTATGTTTCGCCAATTGGGCATATGGTCCTCAACTGGCCAGCTCTATACCCCTCAAGACGCTGACCAATTGATGTATTACAAGGAGGACAAGAACGGCCAGATTCTGCAGGAGGGAATCAACGAGGCTGGGGCAATGGCCTCCTGGATGGCCGCGTCAACCTCGTACAGCACCCATGGCGTGCAGATGGTGCCGTTCTACATTTTCTATTCAATGTTTGGCTTTCAGCGCGTCGGTGACCTTGCGTGGGCGGCCGGGGATATGCGGTGCCGGGGCTTTCTGCTGGGAGGAACTGCCGGACGTACTACCCTGAATGGCGAAGGCCTCCAGCATGAGGATGGACACAGCCATCTTGCCGCTTCAACCATTCCCAACTGCATATCCTACGATCCGACCTTCGCCTATGAGCTTGCTGTCATCATCCATGATGGCCTGCGCCGCATGAATGAGCAGCAGGAAGATGTCTTCTATTACATCACTGTGATGAACGAGAACTATTCGCATCCCGAGATGCCTGCAGGTGCGGAAGATGGCATATTGAAAGGCATGTACCTGTTTCGCGAAAGCAAAACCGCGGAGGAGGCGGGCCTGCGCGTGCAACTGCTCGGTTCGGGTACTATCCTGCGGGAAGTCATTGCAGCCGGGGATATACTGGAAAAGGAATTCGGAGTCGTGGCCGATATCTGGAGCGTGACCAGCTTCAACGAGGTGCGGCGGGAAGCACTGGATGTTGCTCGATGGAACATGCTACATCCGGCGAGCGAGCCAAGAATCTCGCATGTCACGGCCTGCCTGAAGGACCGCCAGGGGCCAGTGGTCGCAGCCACGGATTATATGAAAATTTTCGCGGATCAGATTCGAGCGTTCGTGCCGGGGAGATACAAGGTGCTGGGTACAGATGGTTTCGGCCGTTCCGACACACGGGAGCAGCTGCGGCTTTTTTTTGAGGTTAATCGTTATTACATCACTATTGCCGCTCTCGAAGCGCTTGCAGAAGACGGCAAGATGCCAATTGAAAAAGTGACGCAAGCAATAGAGAAGTTTGGCATCAATCCCGATAAGCCGAACCCGGCAACGGTTTGAAGCGGATGTGAGAGGAACAGGTGGGCGCGCACCGGGACGGCCAAGCGGCCGAGTGCAGGTTGTGCTAAATACGAACAAAGGGAAAAG
>DASSHJ010000045.1:0-3729 GCA_035692965.1 Nitrosospira sp.
CATGCACTGTCGATGACTTCGTTCAGATCTTCCATCCCTGCGAGGTAACAAACTGGAAGTGCCTCGGCTCCTGGAGTGCGAAAGTTGCATATCCGCCGAGCATCGGGCTCATTTTATTACCGGCTAAGGTCGTGCCGCAGCGCCTTTACTTGAGTACCGAGACTTGTCGCGCGCCACATATTTGCTTGCTGAAATGACTTCCCGGAGCGTTTCAAGCAACAGCCTGCGAAATGCAGCCCAAGGTCTGTGACCTTCAAATACATGCTTCTGATTGACCTCCAGCTCGATTCCAGTGTAAACGTCGGGGGAAAAGCGCCGGCGGAGGTAAGCTGCAAAGCCATCGGAGGTGCCCCGGTAGGGGTAATTACGCCGCACTTTAAGGGTTGGTTGCCGAGTTCTGATACTTGCTCGCCACCGGTTGCAGAAGTCTTGCTCAAGCCGCCGGCCGGGATCGTAGAGGAGCCCGATGTCCGCGTTGCGAATTTCGCCATTGAGTTCAGGCGTGAAGCTGTGCGAGGAAATATGGACGACCCTGTGTCCCTGCCGGATTGCTTCCGCAATATCGTCTTCCACTCCATTACGATATGGGAAGTAGCAGCATTCCAGAATTTCCTCGCGGATGGCGCGCGGGGCATCGCGGGTTGCTTCTGAATAAAGCCGCGGATTACCGATGGAGCGGTTGAGATCCACGACTAGCCGGCTGGTAGTGGAAGCGAACAACGGCGCATGGAGCATGACCGCGAAATCCCTGGCCATCCTTAACGCGCCCATGTCATAACCACGGTGGCTGCGTAGCAGGCCGCTGAAGCCCACAAAGAATCGACGATAAGCGGAAGGGATCCGGTTGCCGCCATGCTCGCAGCTAATCAGGAAGTATCTTGTATTCACTTTTTTCTTCCTCTCGGTTAAGATTCATTACGATCGTGACAAGCTTCCGGCCTGTCGTTCAGGTGACTGTTTCAAGCCCAGAAACATCCGTCCTTCCTCCAGGCAAGTGCATAGCTCGTCATAAACAGCGCGAAGCTGCGCTTCCTGCCAAACGGGGCCAAGGGTGCGCAGGATTCGGCGCGCCAATGGCCCCTGTTTAAGGATGGTATCGACTGCTTTTTCCAGGTTCGGCGATCGTTCAACTTGGCTCTGGTGCATCATTACAGTCAGGTTCCGCCATAGCTCGCGCGCCTCGCAGTGCCGGGAGGGGAAACCCATGAGCTGGAGATACGCGGCGTTATCGACGATGGCCAGCTCGCCGTCCCGAATGCAGGACTGCAGGATTTCCGCAAGAGCGTCGGTTCCGATCGCCTGCTGCTCCTCGAGGGTGGCATATACCTCGTCATAGAATGCATGAACAATGCCTGTTACAGCCGCGGCGATCGCAAGATCCGCCTGCAGGCACTCCTGCGAGTCGATGACACGGATTTCGAGGGCATTGCGGTCGAAGCGGGGAATGACGCCCCGGGCGTTGAGCCATTCATATTGCAGAATCCCTTCCGGGTCGGATCCCGCGACTTCACGGTACATTTGCGCCAGAATTTCGTCGGTATAAGCCGCGGGACTGGTAACCGTATCGGGAATCACCCTTCCCATCGTAATGGGAAACTTCATCTGGTGGTCGCAGTAGTTCTTCATGCGAAAATCGAGAAAACCCGAGTAGACGCCGTCGGCGATTGGCGAACTTGCCGCGAGCGCGGGAAGGATGGGCAACAAGATCCGGATCGCAGCATGCAAGCGCTCAAACTGGATATCGTCGCCAAAGGGCAGGTTGAGATGCATGCTCTGCAGATTCGCCCATCCGTGAGACCTGCAGCCGAAGATCCGGTCATAGGCGTTATAAATCTCGCTGTTATCGCCCTTCCATACGTTTGTTTCGACCAGCGGATTCATCCATGGGTGCATTCCGGCGGGCATGAGCTTCGCCCCCATGGATTCGAGAATCTGGTCTGCCCGTTGGATCTCCGCCTGGAAAGCAGGCAAAAGAGATTCGATGGCTGCATGCGGCTTTATATTTTTCAGCTCGATCTGGTGCTCCACCAGTTCGTTCGACCATCCTACTTCACCGACTGAAACTGCCGAGTTATAGCTTCCGGACAGCTTGTGGAGGAACTCATCGGCAATGGCCATGATGGAAAGGTTCTCCCGGTCCACAATTGCATACTCCAGCTCGATGCCATAGCCTGAGAATGCTGGTAATGGCGCGCTCATGCTTTTTTGCCTATGCCATTTGACCGGCGCGAATGTATGACGAGCAAATTGGCGTCCTGCGTGACAACCCCAAGCAGGACAGCCCCCAGCACCCGGTCGATGTTGCTCCAGTATTCCTGTGAAGGCCCATATGGATCAGCCACCAGCAACGAGCGCTCGTCACGGTTGTATCCCATGATGACGACAAAGTGGCCGGCCGGGAAACCGCGTATATCATCCGGGGTATCATCCGGTCCATATTCACGGGCGGTGCGATAGAGAAAGGTGGAACTCAACCCGGTCAGTATGGGGAGATTGCGCCGGAGGAGGCCGTGAACCAAAGATTGCGAGAGGTCAGTCAACCGAAGCCGCCCACCCAGGCGCAGGAATTCGAGATACCCCTCGGTTGCGTGCCGCAGCCGGGAATCTTGCTTGATATCCCTCTGCTTCCTTAGCCGCTCCGCGATATCCACGCTGGTAGTGAACCAGGTAGGATCAAAAACAGTGAGGTTGTAGGTGTATATGGTTGCGCCAAAACCATTCCGCAAGGCATCGCAACCCAGGAAGACGGCAAATGTGCCCACACCCGATTCCAGCTTCCGCGTGCGCATGATAATGCCCCCCAGCGGCTCGGTTTTTCCCCAATAACCGTATATCGCATGGAGGCAGGTCGGTCCGCAGGTTGTCTCATCAGGTTGTCGTAGTGTCTTGACAGGCAAGTAAAGCGTGTTCCTGAGCATTTGGTTCATTTGGCAGACAGCTGGAAATGGAGTAACCCCAGCCTGAGCCGCATTTGTTCGGTAGTATTATTATTAAGGTTAGCAGGTTGAAGTGAATTCGCTTGCCAGCAGCCGCTTACGAAGTCATCCCCCAGTTACAACAGCCAGAAGTTAAACAACTATCTTTAAAAGACGCTTTCGTTGAAAAACGGTTCCTCAAGACTTTTATATGTCGGGGGGTCCGAGGGGGCTTATCAAGTTACCTAATCTCCGCCATGCGGCCGCGTCATCAGAAAACCCGTTTCCTTCGTTGCTGAACTCAACCGCCCGCACGCGTTCATCGGAGGTTAGCGCTTGCTGGTGGGAACGCAGTTTTTCCAGTACTGAAAGATCGGCCTCGGAAGCATCATTTCCACTCTCCCGGCGTTGAACAATACGGATGGGCAGGATTGCCGGGGTGGCTTGCAGCGACGCAATTGCAAACGGAACATTCATTTTATTGGCAAGCCGGCGAAAGCTTTCACGCTCGTCCTCCTGGAGAAAGGCGGCGTCGACAATCACGCCCACACCGGAGCGCAGGAGGTTTTCGGATAGTTCATGCAGGCGCTGGTAGGTGAGCGATGTTGCATCAGCACTATAGATGCTTTCAGGATGAGTCCCGCTATCCCACAGCTTGGATAATCCAAACAGGCGCTTGCGCTCAACATCGGAGCGGATGCGTATTAATTGCAACTTTTCGAGCGCGGCTTGAGCAAAGGTCGTTTTACCGGACCCAGGTAAACCATGTGTGATGATCAGCACAGGCTCGCGCTGTGACAACCGCTCGTCTGCG
>DASSHJ010000046.1:0-4444 GCA_035692965.1 Nitrosospira sp.
TGCAGGCGTTCGAGCGGGCGGACGCCGTGTGCTTGCAGGCTGTTGAGAATTTCATCGCCCGTCTCATGTAGATGAATATGGATGGGCAGGTCAAGTTGCTCGGCAAACGCGAGGATGCTGGCGAACGACCTGTTGCTGACAGTGTAGGGTGCATGTGGAGCGAAGCAAAAAGACAGCAACGGGTGAGACTTGAATTCATCCCGCAAAGCCAAACCCTTCGCCAGGTAGTCTGACACGTCGCTGGCATACGCGCTGGGAAAATCAATGGCGATCATGCCTATGGTTGCGCGCATGCCGGATTCAAGCACGGCGCGAACCGTTGCTTCAGGGAAAAAATACATGTCATTGAAGCTGGTAATGCCGCCTTTCAGCATTTCGGCACAAGCCAGTCGCGTCCCATCAAAAACAAAGCCGGGGTCGACATGCTTTGCTTCTGCAGGCCAGATGCGTTCATTCAGCCATTCCATCAGTGGGAGATCGTCCGCAATTCCCCTCATCAAGCTCATGGCTGCGTGAGTATGCAAATTGAAAAAACCCGGTATGACAGCGTGATTACCGAGCACAACTCGTTCATTCGGCGCAAATCGGATCTGCGCTTCCGCTCGTGGAACGATTGCCTGGATCGTGCCCCGGTCTATGGCAACAGCATGATCATGCAATACCACCCTGGCGGGTTCGACGGGGATTACCCACTTTGCTTCCAGCAGAGTGTCGATCTTCGCAGGATTGCTCATATTCCAAAGCTTATCAAAAAAAAACCCTGCCGACTGGCAGGGTTTTTTAATTTCTTACTTTAATGGAGATTTACTACTGGGGTGTCCTCGTAGCTGCCACCTCAACTTCAACACGGCGGTCGGGCTGCAAGCATGAGATCAGCGCTTTGGTCTTCTTGTTGCCCTTGCAGGTATCGCCTGTTACTGGATTCGCTTCACCCTTGCCGTCGGTAAATACACGATCAGCAGGTATGCCTTTCTGTTGGACCAGGTAGGTTTTGACCGCTTCGGCACGACGCATGGAAAGCTTCTTGTTGTAGGCATCCGAGCCCAGGCGGTCTGCATAGCCGACGGCGACGATCGTGTCGTATTTGTAGCCTTCGAGTTTCGATACGAGGTCATCCAAAGCTTGCTTGCCTTCGGGCCTCAGCACGGCCTTGTCGAAATCAAACAGCTCATCCGCAGACAGCGTGAGTTTTTCAGGCTCGGTTACAGGAGCAGGAACAGGAGCAGGTTCGGGAGCAGGAGCAGGAGCAGGCGCTTCCACTTGTTTTACGGGCTTGGGAAGCAGGTCAGGATCACATTGGTATGTTGCCATGGCAGGCGTCCAGTAGCCCGTGCGCCAGCAATCCCCCGAAGAATCTGTAGCTACGTCACCACGGCCATCGCTTGCATACCCTTCTGGTTGTTCATCCGCCATTGCTGCTCCCGAAAACAGCAGTGGCAGAATGGCTGCTCCAAGCAAGAGTTTTTTCTTTACCATATTTTTCATGCTATGCCCCTTTTTCAGAAAAACTTCAATTCAAATTAACCATCCCTTAGTCCTACAAATTCAGCAACAGAGCCACTAACAAAGCCACTTATTGTAATGGCAATTATTACACATCTTGATTTGATTATGTATTTATAAACCTGCTCTTGTCAAATGGTGGTGTTGCATTCGGCATGAAAATCGGAATATGGGCGTGACGTTGTTGCCGCCGGCATGATAAAATTACGGGTTTTTACACGCTCTCATCCGTGCCCAGCCGGGCCTCAAACCGGGACAGGACCTTCGCAATAAGCCTTTGTCCCGGATTAGAAAATCATCAATGGATCAATTCGCGAAAGAAACTCTTCCCATCAGCCTCGAAGAGGAGATGCGCCGCTCTTATCTCGACTACGCAATGAGCGTAATTGTAGGACGGGCGTTGCCGGACGTGCGCGATGGCTTGAAACCCGTGCACCGCAGGGTCCTCTTCGCCATGCACGAACTCTCCAACGACTGGAACCGCCCTTACAAGAAATCCGCCCGCATCGTTGGCGATGTCATCGGTAAATATCATCCCCATGGGGATACCGCGGTGTACGACACCATAGTCCGGATGGCGCAGAATTTTTCGCTGCGCTACATGCTCGTGGACGGACAGGGCAATTTCGGATCGGTGGATGGCGATAATGCAGCGGCAATGCGCTACACAGAAATCCGCATGTCGCGCATCTCGCATGAGCTGCTCGCAGACTTGGACAAGGAAACGGTCGACTTCGGTCCGAACTATGACGGATCGGAAAAAGAGCCGCTGATTCTACCCACCAAGATACCCAACCTGCTGATCAACGGCTCGTCCGGCATAGCTGTCGGGATGGCAACCAATATTCCCCCCCATAATCTGAATGAAGTGGTAAACGCCTGCCTGGCCCTTCTTAAAAACCCGGAGATCGGCATCGATGAACTCATCGAGATCATCCCTGCACCGGATTTCCCGACCGCGGGAATCATTTACGGCGTTTCTGGAGTAAAAGAGGGATACCGGACGGGACGAGGCCGGGTCGTCATGCGCGCCCGGACGCACTTTGAGGACATGGAAAAAGGCAGCCGCCAGAGCATCATCGTCGACGAACTGCCCTACCAGGTGAACAAGGCGAATCTCCTGATACGTATCGGCGAACTGGTGCGTGACAAGAAGATCGAGGGCATTTCAGATCTGCGCGACGAATCGGACAAGTCGGGAATGCGCGTGGTCATCGAACTGCGGCGAGGCGAAGTGCCCGAAGTGATCCTGAACAATCTGTACAAGGAAACACAGATGCAGGATACCTTCGGGATGAACATGGTAGCCCTGCTGGACGGACAGCCTCGCCTTCTGAACCTGAAGCAGATACTGAGCGCATTCCTTCGTCATAGACGCGAAGTCGTCACGCGGCGAACCGTCTTCGAGCTGAAGAAATCCCGCGAGCGCGGCCACCTGCTTGAGGGCTTGGCTGTAGCACTCTCAAACGTGGACGAAGTCATAGCGCTCATCAAGGCGGCGCCAACTCCCGCTGTGGCCAAGCAAAGCTTGATGGGGAGGTCCTGGCGCTCGCAACTCGTGGAGGAAATGCTCGCCCGAGCCATGATGGATGCACAGGCGTTTCGTCCAGAGGGGTTGGCGCCCGAGTTCGGCTTGTCCAAAGACGGATATCACTTGTCCGATGCGCAAGCGCAGGCGATCCTGGACCTGCGCCTGCAACGGCTGACCGGGCTCGAGCAGGACAAGATTGTCGGTGAATATAGAGAAGTCATGGAAAAAATCGCCGATCTGCTCGATATTTTAGCCAAGCCAGAGCGCATCACGGCCATCATTACCGATGAGCTTGCTGCAATGAAACAGCAATTCGGTGACAAGCGGCGCAGCGAGATCGTCATCGATACCCAGGACTTGAGCATGGAAGACCTGATCGCGCCGGAGGACGTGGTCGTGACGCTATCGCACACCGGCTATATCAAGTCCCAGCCTCTTGCGGATTACCGGGCGCAAAAGCGCGGGGGACGCGGGAAGCAGGCAACCGGCACGAAAGAAGATGACTTCATCGACAACCTGTTCATAGCCAATACGCACGACTACATCCTCTGCTTTTCCAGCCGCGGGCGCGTGTACTGGATAAAGGTTTACTCGGTTCCGCAGGGAGGGCGCGCATCGCGTGGCAAGCCGATTGTCAATCTCGTCCAACTGGAGCAGGGGGAGAAAATAAATGCCATTCTTCCCATCAAGGCATTCGACGAGAACCGGTATATTTTCATGGCGACGGCCTTCGGCACGGTGAAAAAAACGCCGCTATCCGATTTCTCACGTCCGCGGCCTAGCGGGATCATCGCGGTGGGCCTCGATGAGGATGATTACCTGATCGGCGTTGCCCTGACCGAGGGCAAGCATGACGTCATGCTGTTCTCGGACAGCGGAAAAGCGGTGCGATTCGATGAAAACGATGTCCGCCCAATGGGGCGGGGAGCGCGCGGCGTGCGCGGAATGAAACTGGGCAAAGGCCAAAAGGTTATCTCTCTGCTCGTTGCGGAAAGCGATCATGTGACCATCCTGACGGCGACCGAAAATGGTTACGGAAAGCGCTCTCCTATCGACGAATACACTCGTCATGGCCGGGGCAGCCAGGGGATGATTGCGATCAAGACCAACCAGCGCAATGGCAAGGTTGTGGCGGCAAGACTGGTCCATGATGATGACGAAATCATGCTGATCACCACGGGCGGCGTGCTGATCCGCACCCGGGTCAATGAAGTTCGCGAAATGAGCCGTGTAACGCAAGGCGTGATTTTGATCAATCTTGACCCGGGCGAAAAACTTGCCGGACTCGAAAGAGTGGTTGAGACGGACGAATAGGACAAAAAGTGTTTTTCGCAGATATAAGCATTTCTCAGCGGCGAGTACTACCATAGTAGGCGAAGGTACTAAGTAGGCGAAGCTACTAAAGAGATT
>DASSHJ010000047.1:0-7797 GCA_035692965.1 Nitrosospira sp.
GGTGCACGATAAGCTTCATGTTTTTCTTTCGCCGAACAGCTGTCTCACCAAAAATTGTACGGATGTTCAACATTCCAAGTCCCCGGACTTCGAGGAAATCGCGAAGCATCGGAGGGCAACTCCCTTCCAGGGTTTCCGGCGCTATCCGGTAAAGTTCGACCACATCATCGGCAACCAGTCCGTGTCCCCGGCTCACCAGTTCCAGCGCAAGTTCACTTTTACCGACACCGCTTTCTCCTGTGATCATGATGCCAAGGCCGAGCACATCCAGCAGTACGCCGTGTCTGCTGGTCGATGGAGCAAGCGCCCGTCCCAGATAGGGCCGCAACAGCCAGATGACCTCGAGACTGGACTGCGGCGAACGGAGCAGAGGCGTATCGGAAGAATCTGCCAGTTCGCGTATTGATGCAGGTATCTCCGCGCCCCCTGTCACGATGATGCAGAACAATCTGCTCTGCCCGAGCCGCTGCATGTTCTCGCGCAGGGAAGGCTCATCCAGTTGGTTGAGGTAATTGACTTCGGTCTCGCTGAGTACTTGTATCCAGTTCGGGTGGATGAAATTGAGATGACCGATTACGCCCTGGGTTGAGTGGGAAAGCAGGTCATCATCGAGCCAGTTATTCCCGCCACTTCTGCCTGCCTCCCATGTGAGACCCAGCTTTTGTTTCCTTTCCTCAAATAGCTGCGCAACATTGATTCGGGACATTGAAACGATCCCCTTCAGATATGTAAGAAAGGGAAGAGCTGACGCATTCTATGCCCGACACTCTTTGGTATTATTGGCAGAATGAATCGCGCTCTCCGGGCTTTCGCCGGGTTGGGGGATTAAAAGCAGGACAGCTTTTGCCGTCAGATTTGATCCGCTTCCGGGTTTTTAGACAGGCCGTTGTGGTGATTCCGGTGCTCGATATTTTTTTCCTTGTGCCTGAGTATTTGCCGATCAAGCTTGTCCACAAGATTATCTATAGAGGCGTACATGTCTGCACCGTCGGTTTCGACAAAAATGTCCTTGCCGCGGACATGCACGTTGGCTTCAGCCTTTTTCCTGAGCTTTTCCACTGAAAGAATCACACTGACGTCGATGACGTTGTCAAAATGACGCGTAATTCTGGTGAACTTCGTGGTTACATAGTCCCGCATCGCGGGCGTGATTTCCACATGGTGACCCGTTAGAGTGAGATTCATTCGCGGCTCCTTGGCTTGGTTAAAACGACTTCCGGAGATTAACAGGAGGAATCTGTATGGACTCCCGGTATTTTGCCACAGTACGGCGCGCAACCATAATGCCCTGCTGACCCAGAATTTCGGAAATTTGGCTGTCACTCAGCGGTTTCCGTGAATTTTCGGTATTGATCATCTGCTTGATCAAGGCGCGAATCGCCGTGGCCGAGCACGCGCCCCCGCTATCTGTCGAGACATGGCTACCGAAGAAATACTTCAGTTCGAATATCCCACGAGGCGTGCGCATGAACTTCTGCGTGGTGACGCGCGAAATTGTGGATTCATGCAGCTCAAGGGTATCTGCAATCTCCCGCAGCACCATGGGACGCATTGCGACCGCGCCATGTTCGAAAAATTGTTGCTGTCGCTCGACGACAGCGGAAGAAACCTTGAGGATGGTGCTGAACCGCTGTTGAACGTTCTTGATGAGCCATTTGGCTTCGTTCAATTGGCCAGCCAGACGCCGGGCGGAGTCGTCGTGGCACCGCTTGAGAATGTCGGCATACAAGCGGTTTACCCGCAGACGAGGCATTGCCTCGGGATTAATATGGGCGGCCCAGCCCCCGCTCACCTTTGTAACGATGACGTCAGGGATGATGTACCGGGCAACCGTGGAGCTGAATGAAATGCCTGGCCTGGGATTGAGGCGCACGATCATTTGCTGGATCGAACGTAGACAATCGTCGGCACAACGCAACGCTTTTTTTATTGCACAAAAATCCCGCGCAGCGAGACTTTCAAGATGATTTGAAACCAGAACCAAGGCCTGTTCCCGGTAGGGCGTTTCCTGGGGCAAGGCCCTGAGCTGCATGATCAGGCATTCCCTCAGGTCCCGGGCGCCAACTCCGGGAGGATCAAGATGCTGCAAATGTTCGAGGGCAATACGCAGATCATCGATGTCTATCTCGAGCTCGGGGGGCAAGAGACTGGCAAGCTCCTCGAGGTCCTGCGCCAGATAACCATCATCGTCGAGACTATCGATGAGTAAGCCCACGATTCTTCTATCATGCTCGGGAATCTGGCTAAGGCTGAGCTGCAAATAAAGATGATCCCGCAAGCTCGGCGGTTCGGCCGCCTGTTGAGGAAAATCACGCTCATCGTCATCATCCCTGCCCGCGCGCAACGCGCCGTCGTCCCGCCAATCGTGCTCCTCGACCGAATCTTTACCGATATCGAACTCGGTATCCGGAGCGAGCGCCTGAGCGGTCGATTCATCCATGATCTCCACCGGATCCTGCGAGATCGATTCGGGCTGGCTATCCTCGGGAGCGCCGCGATAATCGGCAATTTCGTCAAGTTCCAGCAAGGGATTTTCCTGGGTAATCCGCTCGATTTCCTGATTGAGTTCGACCGTCGATAATTGCAGCAACCGGATCGATTGTTGCAACTGCGGTGTAAGTGTCAGGTGAGGCGATAACTTGAACTGTAGAGTCGGTTTCATAGTTCGGAAAAACAGCCAGAATTGCTGGCCTGGATTAAAACTCCGTTTTCACAATCGAAAATGTTCTCCGAGATACACTTTTCTCACGTTTTCATTATAAATTATTTCGTTCGGCGTCCCGTTAGCCAGCACCGTGCCGTCATTGATGATGTACGCACGGTCACATATGCCCAACGTTTCGCGCACATTGTGATCAGTGATCAGGACGCCAATATCCCTGTCTCGGAGGAAATGGATGATCTTTTGTATGTCTAGAACAGCGATCGGATCGACGCCGGCGAAAGGCTCATCCAGCAGGATGAACCGCGGGGCTGTCGCAAGGGCGCGCGCGATCTCCACGCGCCGGCGCTCCCCGCCCGACAGACTCGCGGCCTGGCTTGCGCGTATGTGGGTAATGTGCAAGTCGTGCAGCAAATCATCGAGGTGCTCCTGCATCTCTCCATTCGTGTAATTTTTAAGTTCCAGGACTGCTCGAATATTGTCGGATACCGAAAGACGTCTAAAAATCGACGCTTCTTGAGGCAGGTAACTTAACCCGAGGCGGGCACGCTGATGCATTGGCATCTGGCTCAAGTCACGCTCGTCCAGATGTATGCAGCCTCCATCCAGTGGAACCAAACCCACCATCATGTAAAAGCACGTCGTTTTTCCGGCGCCGTTAGGGCCAAGGAGACCGACAACCTCGCCGCTGTTCACGGCCAGCGAGACATCCTTCACCACGGTTCGGGACTTATAACGCTTTTTCAGGTTGTCAGCCTTGAACTCGCTCATTTTGACTTATAAATTGGTGGTTCGAATCTATTGGCTCTCTGCATCTGGATTCGGCTCTTTCTTTTTAGGCTGGATTACCGCCCGCACCCGGCCGTCCGGGCGGACCTGGGCCGTCGGTTCGTTCGCGCTCCCCCCGATCACCTGGAAGAATTCGTTAATTGCGTCGTAGGAAATATAATCGCCGTGCACTTCATCCTGCCCCCGCCTCAATTTCGCCTTTTTAAAAAGCTGCACCTTGTCCGCCTTCCCATCGTATTCCATGCGTTCGCTCCAGCCTTCGACATATTCATCCTTTCCGTCGCGCTTCTGGCGGAAACTCGCAAGATTTCCATATGCTGTCGCGTGCTGAAATCCGTTGGCATCCTCTTTCACAGTCATCTTATCCGCGCGAATCGTCAAGGTGCCCTGCGTCAGGACGACATTTCCGGTAAAGGTGGCGAGCTTGTTGGAATCCTGCACTGTCGCCCGGTCGGCCTCCAGATGAACCGGCTTATCCCGGTCCGCCTTCTCCGCGAACACTGGAGCACTCGAAAACATGCCAGTGAGCAGAACGATGAAAGTTTGCCTGATACACATGCGCGGCGAGGAAAACGAGAGAGATTTAACGTGACTTCCCATGCACGACCTTCACCTGCGACACCAGTTTAGTGACACCCGTGCGATTATTCATTTCCATGCCAATCGCCTTGATAACTGCATTCGATTCCCTGATCACGACGGGTTTATCCGTTTTTGCGATGTCATCAGCGGGAATGAGATGCAGCAAGCTGGTGGACAGCGTGGTCTCATCGCGACTCTTGTTTCCATTCCGGATGAGCATGACGTCGCCCTTCAAATAAATATCCTTGTTATCGTTCACGATTTCTGCCTGGTCTGATTTCGCTTGCACAGCCGGCTTGCCGGGCTGTGTCTCCACGAAATAGGGCTCCTCCAGGTAAATCGAATCATCATCCGCGTAATGGATGACTCTTTTGGCGAAGAGCATCTGACGAGCAACTCCGTCGTCCCCCATTTGAACGGCCGTGATATTCTCCATCAGGTAGTCAGGAACACGCGTCGGGACTGTCTCACGCGTTTCAGAAGGCGCTCTGGGCGACTGGCCCAGCCACAAGGGGACCCCCACTACAAACAACGCGAATAAAATGAAGGGAAGCGCGGAAATAAACCGGCTGATCATTTGAGATAAGTTTCCAGGTGGGCGCTCAGCGTATCCTGGGCATCCATGATCACTTCACAAATTTCACGGACTGCACCCCGGCCGCCTTCCATTCTGGTGACGTAGTCCGCATGTTTTTTTACGAAAGCAGGGGCGGCAGGCACCGTGATGGCGAATCCGCACCGCAACATGACGGGAACGTCAATAAGATCGTCGCCCGCATAGGCGCAGCAGGATGCATCCAGTTCTAGTTCCCGCAGCAATGCCTCAAACGCCGGCAGCTTGTTCTTCGCCCCCTGGTAAACAGTCGTGATGCCCAGATCCGTTGCCTTCAGGTTTACGCACTGCGATTCCCTGCCTGTGATCAAGGCAACTTTGACTCCCGTCGCTTTGAGCATTTTTATGCCGTGGCCATCACGGCTGTTGAATGCCTTGATCTCCTCCCCGCCGTCAGTGAGGTAGAGGCTCCCGTCCGTGAAAACTCCATCCACATCGAAAATGACGACGCGAATCTTTCTAGCCTTTTCCAGCACGTTCTGCATCATCTCCGCTGCCATAAAACTGAGACATCCGGCAACGGAGAAAGCGCTCTCCTTTTCCTGCGAGCGGAAAGTATCTTCATTTTTCGTCCCTGACATTGCATATGGAAGAGCCCGATTTTTCAGATGAACTTATAAAAGCGCGGGGAATGCCGAGCCGCCTGCCGCCGGGGCCAGGACAGCCTATGCTAATTGTCGATTGACCTTCTACGGACAGCTTTCTTGAAACCTTCAGGACGATTAACGCCATTTTTACAGCTTTCTTAAAGCCTGGCGGGGAGATGAAACCAGCCGAGATGCATTAAAGGTTGGTTTCGTTCGGACACGAATACTTGAAAGAGCGTTTTATAGTCGCCTTTTTGCCACCCGATTTTTTGTACTCAAATTTTAGGTACCCAGTCTTTTTGGCACTCAATTTTTTGGCAGGGGAAACACCACCGACTCAACAACGCCGCTAAGTTCCTCCACCACCACTTCCCGTCCTTTTGGTCCCGCTCCAAGCTGCCTGAGCCGTGCGATCACTTCCTGCACCAGCACTTCGGGAGCCGATGCTCCGGCCGTAATTCCAATTCGATCCCTTCCTTCCAGCCATGCTTCCTGCAAGTGCTCCGGACGATCAATCATATAAGCATCCACCCCGGCATTTCTCGCCACTTCGCAAAGACGGTTGGAGTTCGAACTATTGGGTGAACCGACCACGATGACGAGATCGCATTGTTTCACCATCATTTTGACCGCGTCCTGTCGGTTTTGCGTGGCATAGCAGATGTCGTCCTTTTTAGGACCCGTTATTTTCGGGAAGCGCTTCTTCAACGCCTTGATCACGCGGGTCGCGTCATCCACGGACAATGTAGTCTGAGTGACATAGGCCAGGTGGGTGGGGTCGTTGACCTTCAGATTTTCGACGTCTTCCTCTGTTTCCACCAGATACATCGCCGGGCCGTCACCTTCCGCCTGCCCCATCGTGCCTTCCACTTCGGGATGTCCGGCATGACCTATCATGATGATCTCTCTTCCCTGTTCACGCATCTTGGCCACTTCGATATGCACCTTGGTAACAAGCGGGCAAGTGGCGTCAAATACCTTGAATTGCTGCGCTTCCGCTTCACGCCTCACTGCGTGGGATACTCCGTGCGCGCTGAAGATCAGGATGCTTCCCACTGGAACCTCATCGAGGTTTTCGACAAATACCGCCCCTTTTTTCTCCAGGTTCTCCACTACAAAGCGGTTATGTACCACCTCATGCCGTACGTAAATTGGCGCACCGTGCATGCTAAGCGCCCGCTCGACAATTTCAATTGCCCGATCCACGCCTGCACAGAAACCCCTGGGATTGGCAAGCAGTACCTTGATCATTGGTCGTTCTCCATAAGACTGTTGTTTAATTGAGGACATCGTTTCACTCCAAGCGCTTGAATATCGGTTCCGGACAATACCGTTCGTTGCGGACGGATGCAAAAAAATGGGCAATAAAGGGGGACAGAGACAAAACGCGCATTTTAGAGCATCCGTTATCTCAAGAGAACTTTTCTCTCGAGGCCGGCTTGAGCGCCCCCCCGCGTTGACGCTTCATCCGCACGCGCCGACCTCGCGTTTTCCATCCTGGCGCAGACTGCCTTGACGCCTTCGATCAGGCGGGGCGTCTGGCGATGCAGCAGATCGGGGTGGATAGAATACATATGGTTATGACGAATTGCCTTCACGCCCGGAAAGCGGCTCATTCGAGCCTTTACCTCAATCTCGGCGCCTTCACGCGATACGCTACTGATGATGACTTCAGGGTTGGCCTCGAGCAAGTCTTCCACGGAAATTACGGGGGTTAAGAAAGGTGAAGATGCGAATATGTTGACCCCTCCGCACATCTCAATGATGTTGCTCATGAGATGATTCCCATTTATAGTCATGAGCGGCTGGTGCCAGACCATCTGGAACACTTTCAGTTTCGACCGATTGGCGTAGTCCCGCCGGATTTCCGATAATGCTTCCTCAAACCTGGTCGCCGACGCTTCCGCTTGCAGGGATGTTCCTGCCAGATAACCCGTATTGCGCAATAGCCGGGGAATATCTTCCAGGCGGTTTGCCTCGGTAGCAAAGACAATCAATCCAAGCTTTTCCAGCTTCTGCACCTCCGAGAAGGCATTGCCGCTACGCCAGGCAATCACGAGATCGGGCTTCAAGCTCACGATGCGCTCCAGGTCCAGATTCGACGCATCACCGACTTCAGGAATCGACCTGGCGCTCTCGGGGTAGTCACTGTGACGGGCAATGCCTACCAGCTTGGCTCCCGCTCCGGCTTCGAATACCAGCTCGGTAATACTGGGAGACAGTGAAACGATACGCCCCGCGGGCCGAGCCAGGCGAATGGCGCGCCCCACGTCGTCAACGAGCTTCAGCGGCACGACCAACTCCAAGCCATGCGTTTCTTGATTTCGGGGAGTCAAAGGCGAAGCCGGAAGTTTGCTGTCCACGGCGCCGGCAAAGGCAATATCCGCGAAAAGCGGTAACATCAATACGGACAGCAGTTCAAAAGCGCGGCGACGCCGTTGGCGCCTACCTTTAACAGGGATACAAGCTCCAGGGCAGGTATCGGAAACTTTAAAAGTTAATTTAATAGTTAAAGAAATCGCGGCGAACCCGATGAAGATTGTGACCCGATCAGGCCGCCCGCT
>DASSHJ010000048.1:0-4883 GCA_035692965.1 Nitrosospira sp.
ACATGGATGGCAAAAATCCTGCCCGAGGACGAGCATCTCTCGAATGATGGACGAGTGATGGAAATTCTCTCTGAACACATATGCCAGGGGTGGCTGGAAGGCTATCTGCTGACTGGACGGCATGGGTTGTTTTCATGCTACGAGGCTTTTATCCATATCGTCGATTCCATGTTCAATCAGCATGCGAAATGGCTGAAGGTGACCAGCAAGGAGATTCCGTGGCGCAGACCCATCGCCTCGCTCAATTACCTGCTCACTTCGCATGTATGGCGGCAGGACCACAACGGTTTCTCTCATCAGGATCCCGGGTTCATCGACCTCGTCGTCAACAAGAGTGCGGATGTGATCCGCGTTTACCTGCCGCCCGATGCCAACACGCTACTTTTTATTACTGACAAGTGCCTGCGTTCGCGCAATTTTATCAATGTCGTCGTGGCAGGAAAGCAACCCGAGCCCCAGTGGCTCGATATGGATTCCGCAATAAAGCACTGCACGACGGGAATCGGTATCTGGAGTTGGGCCAGCAATGATCAGGATGGAGAAACCGACGTTGTAATGGCGTGTGCAGGCGATGTCCCCACCCTTGAAACGCTTGCTGCGGTCGACCTGTTGCACCAGCACGTGCCTGATCTCAGAATAAGGGTAATCAACGTGGTGGACCTGATGACGTTGCAGCCTCGGCAGGAGCACCCGCACGGGTTATCGGATCGCGATTTCGACGTCTTGTTCACGACCTCCAAACCGGTCATTTTTGCGTATCACGGTTATCCCTGGCTTATTCACCGCCTCACTTACCGGCGAACCAACCACGAAAACCTGCACGTGAGAGGATACAAGGAGGAAGGAACGACTACCACTCCTTTCGATATGACGGTACTTAATGATCTTGATCGCTTCCACCTCGTCATGGATGTGATCGACCGTGTCCCCAAGCTCGGCTACAAAGCGGCTTATCTCAAGCAGATGATGCGCGACAAGCTGATCGACCACAAGCAATATGTCACCCGGTACGGGGAGGATATGCCTGAAATAAGGAACTGGCGCTGGTCTGCATCAAATGGAAAACCGGCGGATGGGAGAGGAGGCCGGGAGGCGGGCGAGGCCTGATCCATATTGGTTTATAACCTTTGCCACAACAACCTCCGCCACATGTGCCTGTTTTCCCGTCTTGCCATTCGCTTTCAATTGCATCAAACATCGACATGGTTGATCATTACGTTTGTTGATCATTAGGTTTGGGATCAGGCTCAAACCGCGCAAAGCAGACCTGCCCGCCGTCAAGTTCTGGCCGGGATTGCCGGATTTATAAGGAGCAAAGCAGGACAACTTTGCGATCATGGAGGTGGGTGGTGATATTCATCGTCAATGGAATAGCGATATTTGCTTCGCTGTCGCTCAATTATTTGAACGCCCTTTATTGGGGCCCCATCCTGCCAGCCCTGTATGCTCTCGTCGTTGCGCCTCATGCGTTGATCGGCAGGCCTGGCATTCCCCGCTCGGCGATACTGAAAACGCTTATTGCAAAATGGAACAATGCCGAGGATCTGTCCGGATACATCGTCAAGTACTGGATGGCTTTTGCATATCCGGAAAGCTCCTGGAAAAAGCGGCGCAACGCCGTGACACTTTATGTCACATCATTCTTCCTGTGCGCCTGCTATTTCCTCAACGAACTGTTCGTGGCAGGGGTTTCCATGTTCGCAGCGGGATACGTGCTCTACCAGATGAGCCTCAGGGTGGATAGACCGAGACTGGTTTACGCGAACCGATCATTCCGGGAGAGCGGTAGCTATCCATCTGGAAGGGCGGAATGGGAACTCGCCGCGATGTCAATCATTGCATTCGCCGACCTGTTCCCCGAAGATCGGGCTTTGAAGGAATCGGCAGGCCGGATCCTGGAGGATAGCGACGTAAAAAACCTGCTGGCGCATCATCGCTATGAATACGGCGCGAGCTGGGTGGTTGTCTGACAAAAAACGGGGAGCAATCGGAATGGGTGATTCACCGTGCGTAATTGGCTTCGACAAAGTGGGTATATCCGACGTGAACCGGGTCGGGGGGAAGAACGCGTCCCTTGGGGAAATGATCACCCAACTGGCTCGAGCAGGCGTACGCGTGCCAGGTGGTTTTGCGACCACTGCGGAAGCTTATAGGGATTTTCTCGCCCAGGCGGGCCTTGCCCAACGTATCGAGGACCTGCTTGGAAAGCTGGATACAGAAGACATTGCCGCGCTGGCTGATGCGGGCGCCAAGATTCGCGCATGGATAAAGGAAACGCCCCTGCCATCCAGACTCCGGCAGGACATAGCATCCGCACATGACGCATTGGCTCGTAAGGCTGGAACTCCCGATTTTCCCATGGCAGTTCGCTCCTCAGCAACAGCGGAAGATCTCGGTGACGCTTCTTTTGCAGGACAGCAGGAAACCTTCCTGAACATCCGCGGACTGGACAATCTGCTTGAGGCAGTCAGGAATGTTTTTGCCTCCCTTTACAATGACCGCGCCATCTCTTACCGCGTACATAAAGGTTTTACCCATTCCGATGTCGCGCTGTCGGTCGGGGTGCAGCGGATGGTGCGCAGTGACATCGGTTCATCTGGCGTCATGTTCACCTTGGATACCGAAACCGGCTTCGACAAGGTTGTTTTTATCACGTCTTCCTATGGTCTCGGTGAAACAGTGGTTCAAGGCGCAGTGAACCCTGATGAGTTTTATATCTACAAACCGGCACTGGAGCAGGGCAAATTCCCTATCCTGAGAAGAAACCTCGGCTCCAAGCTCATCAAGATGGAGCTTACGGCGGAAGGGATCGCTGGGCGGTCGGTCCAGACAGTGGACGTGGATGAGGCCGCACGAAGGCGCTTTTCGATTACCGATGCAGAGGCGGAGGAACTGGCGCGGCAGGCTCTGATCATCGAGCGGCACTACGACAGGCCGATGGATATCGAGTGGGGCAAGGACGGCGTGGATGGAAAGCTCTACATCCTGCAGGCAAGGCCCGAAACCGTGCAATCCCGCTCGAGGATGGATGTCTTTCAGCGTTACCGGTTGAAGGAAAAATCGGAAACACTGGTTTCCGGGCGCGCCATCGGTCAGAAAATCAGCGGCGGCCCGGTCCGCCTCATACCCGATGCAAAGGAAATGTCTCGCGTTCAGGAAGGGGATGTATTGGTTACCGACATGACGGACCCCGACTGGGAACCGGTGATGAAACGGGCTTCCGCCATTGTCACCAACCGTGGCGGGCGCACCTGTCACGCGGCCATCGTGGCGCGCGAACTGGGCATCCCGGCGGTGGTCGGTTGCGGAGATGCCACTGAGCGGCTATCGGAGAACGATGAGGTAACCGTGTCCTGTGCCGAAGGTGATATCGGCAATATTTACCGAGGCAAGCTCAAGGTCGAAGTGACCGACCTCTCGCTGGAAAAGATGCCGAAACCTCCTGTCAAGATCGCAATGAATGTCGCAAATCCGCAACTGGCCTTTGCTTTCCAGCGCATACCCAACGATGGCATCGGCCTGGCAAGACTGGAGTTCATCATTGCGCAGATGATCGGCATCCATCCTAAGGCCGCTCTCAACTATTCGAATCTTTCCCCGGAATTGAAGCGGGAAATAGATGACCGGGCAGCAGGATACCCCGATCCCGTCAGCTTTTACGTTGAAAAACTCGCTGAAGGAATCGGGATGCTGGGTGCAGCGTTTTTTCCCAAGCCAGTGATCGTGCGGATGTCGGATTTCAAATCCAACGAATACTCGAGCCTCATTGGTGGGGAGCAGTACGAACCCAAAGAAGAGAATCCCATGCTCGGCTTCCGTGGAGCCTCCAGGTATGTTGCGGACAGCTTCCGCGATTGCTTCGAACTGGAATGCCGCGCGTTGAAAAAAGCCCGCGAGGCCATCGGACTGACCAATCTCGAAATCATGATCCCCTTTGTTCGGACGGTAGCTGAAGCGAGGCACGTCGTCGAATCATTGGAGAAGAATGGCCTCAAGCGGGGCGAAAACGGGCTGCGGCTTATCATGATGTGCGAGATTCCGTCAAACGCCTTGCTGGCGGACCAATTTCTCCAATACTTCGATGGATTTTCGATTGGCTCAAACGATCTCACCCAGCTCACGCTTGGACTGGATCGCGACTCCAGCCTGGTTGCCCAATCCTTCGATGAGCGTGATCCAGCAGTCAAAGCCCTGTTGAGTGCGGCGATCAGGTCATGCCGCAAAGCCGGAAAATATGTCGGCATTTGTGGTCAGGGGCCTTCCGATCATCCCGATCTCGCCCTCTGGCTGATGGATGAGGGGATCGAAAGTCTCTCACTCAATCCGGATTCGGTAGTGGAAACGTGGCTATACCTTGCAAAGGAAGTAAAAAAGAAAGAGTCGAAGAAAGAGTCCCCCAGGACGGTGCATTAGCCCTGGCTCGCAGGGGTAAGGTTTTGGCCGTAGGCCCTTCCCTGCACCCCTGCCCAAGTGGCGAACGCGGGGGGACGTGAACATCCACTGCCCCATGCGCCTCTGCGCTATTCCCAACCATTTTTGCCAACGTTAGAAACGATACCACCGCAAGCATACTGAATACTCAACATTTTGCTACGTCACATTCCAGACGTGCCAACTCGACTAAATGATCAGCGGTGGAACTAACTCCCCCGCACACGATAACCAATACCGTTTTATATCCTGATAACGCCGCAACTTTTTCGTAAACTGCAGCAAGCGCAACGCCGCACGCAGGCTCAACCACAATTCCATGGTCTTGCAAAAACTGCAAGGAAGCAGAAACGGCTATCTTGTCCGGCAACACAACGCTTTTGATATGGTGAGTTTTAGAGTACGCCAATGCTTGTTCACAAACTATGCGCGCTCCTAACGTCGTCGCGATA
>DASSHJ010000049.1:0-6905 GCA_035692965.1 Nitrosospira sp.
CATTTCCCGGAATGAGCATGCCTCGTTTGCTAGTTTCGAGATGATTTGTTCGAGCATATTGATGTGCTCATCTCGAATTTCTATCATACTTCCAACATGCCTCTCAAATGGGAAGCTTACGAGGAAACTTTATTTCCGTTGTTTAACATAACCTGCAATTGACAATTCCCCAGTGAATGCAACCAATGAAGGGTAAGGATGTAACAGTCTTAATTGGGATTCTTGGATGATACTGCTTGCAACAAGGCAATGGAAATGTCGGCCACATCTAGAGAAATCAGTTGAGCCGACTTAACCAGACATTTCACTAGAAACCAGTGGACGAAGCTTGCTGGCTTTCTGAGCGGGGAAACCAAGTGTAAAGCGTTATGGAAATCGTTCGCTCCAATGCGAGATCGCCCTGTCACTGAAAGGGCCCGGTCGGTGACTTCACAGGCGACTCGGGCAGTGTTCAGCAATGAATACGGAATTAAGTTTTGCAACCCGAAAGCCATTCAAACCGATGTGCGCATTCCCTTGTTACCTGCTCTTTTTAAGGAAATTAAAAACATTCTGTAGCTCTTTGACCTGCCCCATTGGATTGCTGCGAATGGCGCGCTCTTCCTCCGCCATCATCAAATAAATTCCATCCATCGTTTTTCGGGTGATGTACTTTTCGACGTTCGCGTCTTTTTCCGAAATCAATCCCAGCTTTGCTCCTTTACCTGCAAATTCGTTATATTTCTTTAACACGCCTGCCTGTTCCGCAGCATTTTTTACAATCGGCAACAATTTCTGAGCCAGTGCATCCGACGTTGTGTCACGAAAGTATTGCGTCGCAGCATCGCCGCCGTCGGTAAGGATTTTCCGCGCGTCTTCCAGCGACATTTTCTGCACCACCTCCAATAGCACGGGTTTAGCTTCTGCGGCAGCCGCCTCTGCCGCATGGTTCATGCTGCCAACCAGGTTATCCACGGGCTTATTCATGCCTAAACCGCGCATCACGCCCTCCGCCTTTTGCAGCGAAGCGGGCAGCGTGATTCTAACCTTGGGGTTGTCAAGAAATCCGTTGGGAACGCCCAGCTTGTCTACTGCTGCATTGGCGCTTTGATCCAGTAGCTGCTTCACTCCGCCCGACATATCCTCGCTTGTAAGGGCATCGGTAGCTGAAGCAAGGGGGGATGAGAAAACAAGAGTCCAGACAAGTAAGGCAGTGACGATTTGCATTCCCAATTCCTCCGGACTTACGTTAACCTTCAGTCTCGAACAACGTCTGGACGGAACTAGGGCGTGTTAACACTAATGGTTGAGCTTCTGATATACTTCGGATATAAAAACCACGGGGAGCCGTATGGAAATTACCGAAATTCAATATCAGCAGATCGAAAGCTGCTTGCCTCGGCAGCGAGGCAACGTGAGTCTTTCGAATCTTCAAGTTCTCAATGCCTTCCTGTATGTAGCCGAACACGGCTGCAAGTGGCGCGGTCTGCCAAAACGCTTTGGCAATTGGCACACGATCTATACGCGAATGAACCGTTGGTCCAAGAGCGGCGTGCTGGATCGATTGTTCGAGCAATTGCAGCATGCCCAGATCATCCGTATCAAGATCGAGGCTGTGTCTCTGGACAGCACGATAGTAAAGGTTCATCCCGATGGCACGGGGGCTTTAAAAAAAACGGCCTCCAATCGATCGGCAAGTCGCGCGGAGGATGGACTACCAAGATTCATCTGGTTGCCGCGAATGCTCGAACGGCTATAACCTTTGCATTGTCCCCAGGTCAGGCACACGATGCCCCTGAAGGCCGGGCTCTGCTCAATCGGCTTGGCCCAACAAGCTATCCTCTTTATCTTGTGATGGATCGCGCCTATGAAGGCGACGAAACTCGCCAACTCGCGTTCGATCTTGGTTATGTGCCTGTCGTCCCACCAAAGAGCAGTCGAATCAATGCCTGGGAATACGATCGAGAGATGTACAAGCGCCGCAATGAAATCGAGCGCCTGTTTCGCAGGCTCAAGGGCTTTCGGCGAATATTCTCGCGTTTCGAAAAACTCGATGTCATTTTCATCGGATTTATTCACTTCGCTCTGATCGTCGAAGCATTCCGTAGTGTTAACACGCTCTAGGTAATGCCTGCTTCGTGCGCCTGCTGGTCGGCATGGTAGCTGGAACGTACCATCGGCCCGCAAGCCGCATTACTGAATCCCATCTCGGCCGCTGCACGTTCAAATTCCTTGAACCCTTCCGGCGGCACATACCGTGTGACCGGCAAATGGCCGCCACTCGGCTGGAGATATTGGCCGATCGTAAGCATCTCCACCTCGTGGGCGCGTAGATCGCGCATCACCTGGAGGATCTCTTCATCCGTTTCTCCCAGCCCCAGCATCAAGCCCGACTTTGTGGGGATCGATGGGAAGCGTGCTTTAAAATCCTTCAGCAGCTTGAGTGAGTGTACATAGTCCGCGCCGGGACGACATTGGCGATAAAGGCGGGGAACGGTTTCCAGGTTATGATTCAGGACGTCAGGCGGGCACTCGAATAATTTCTCCAGCGCAACGTCCAGCCTTCCCCTGAAATCCGGAACGAGAATCTCGATCTTTGTGAGCGGAGAATGAGCCCGCACCTCACGGATGCAGTCCGCGAAATGCTGGGCGCCTCCGTCGCGCAGGTCGTCGCGGTCAACACTGGTTATGACAACATACTTGAGCCTCATTTTCGCGATGGAGCGCGCCAGATGCAGAGGCTCATCGGGGTCAGGGGCAAATGGCTTGCCATGGGCGACGTCGCAGAAGGGGCAGCGCCGGGTACACAAATCCCCAAGGATCATGAAGGTGGCGGTGCCTTTGCCGAAACACTCCCCAATGTTCGGGCACGAAGCTTCTTCGCAAACCGTGTGCAATTTTTGCTCACGCAGAATGCGCTTGACCTCGTAAAATTCCTTGCTGTTGGATGAGCGGGCACGAATCCAGGACGGTTTGGGCAACCGTTCCGCAAGCCCCTGCGGCTGGATCTTGACGGGGTTGCGCGCTGTCTTGGCAGCACCTTTCTGCCGGGTCTCTGTTTGAGGGATTTCTGTCTTTTCTGTCTTCATAGTAAATACTTTTTACCCATACCTTCTATCCATGCCTTCTATTCCTGCGTGGCACCCAAGGCAGTACCTGCAGGGGACTCGCTGGTGGCTCGAAGTCTTGCATGCAGTTTTTCAAAAAGCTTGATGCTCAATGGCTCCAATCCGTCACTAATTCCAATGTTGCTTGTCTGGGTGACTCTCAAGCCCGGATAGCCGCACGGATTGATTGCCTCGAAGGGCGCCAGATCCATTTCCACGTTCAGGGCCACCCCGTGATAGCAGCAACCGTTCTTAATTTTCAGACCCAGCGCAGCGATTTTTGCGCCACGGACATAAACACCTGGTGCATCCAGGCGTCCTTCCGCATGAACACTGTATTCGTCCAGCAAGTCGATCACCGCGCCTTCCATTTTTCTGACCAGCTCCCGCACGCCGAGTTTAAGGCGGCGCATGTCGAGAAGCAGATAGGCAATGACCTGCCCCGGGCCATGATAAGTGATTTGCCCGCCCCTGTCCGTCCTGATTACCGGGATCCCGGGTTCGTAAAGCAAATGTTCGGGCCTGCAAGCCACCCCTTGCGTGTATACCGGCAGGTGCTGCAATAGCCATATCTCGTCCGGCGTGCTTGCTGTACGGCAAGCCGTAAATTCTTTCATGGCTTGCCAGGCGGAAAGATATTCAACAATCCCCTGGTATCTTACCTGGATGTCTCCCTGCGTCTCTGAAGAAGCGGGGTGCTGCTTCAAGCGTGGATGGGTCAGAGTACCATTACCACGTTGGGCTGATTGCATAGGTCCCGATACAAGGAATCAAGTTGTTCACGCGAAGTCGCGGGAATCGTGCAGGTCAGACTGAGATAAGTGTTTTTTTTGCTTATCCTTGCTTCCAGATTTACGTCGTTGAAATCAGGAGCGTGAAACTTGACGATTTCCAATATGCTGCGTGTGAATTCCTGGCGGGCCTGCTCCAGTTCTGCCGGACTTGCCGAATCGGATGAGGCGACCCGCCCGATGATCTTGATGGGAAATTCGCACGGGTACTCGATAAGGGATGGCCGATCGGATGAATCCATAGTTGGGGTTAGCCTTCAACCCTGAGCTTGGCCTCTCCGCCGCGCATAACGGTGAGCTTATATTGCTGATAGAGGTCATATAACACTTCGAAAACCAGCCCGGGTCTGCCATTGCCCACCGGCTTGCCATCGAGCAGCGTGATGGGCATGATTTCCCTGGTTGAGGAAGTCAGCAGAATCTCGTCGGCGGTTCGGACTTCGTACTCGGATACAGCGCGCACTTCATGCCGTATCTGGTGTGCGTCGACCAATTCAAGCACGACATCGTAGGTAATGCCGGGCAGCATCAGGTTATTTTTCGGCGGAGCAAGCAATGTTTCGTTCTTTACCACGAAAATATTGCTTGCAGCTCCTTCTGTCATAAAACCGTCGCGAAACAATACGGTCTCTACGGCGCCTGAATCAATGGCCGTCTGGCGCAGCAATACGTTGGGCAGCAGCGAAATCGACTTGATGTCGCAGCGCAGCCATCGGTTATCCGCAGCCGTAATAGCGGCAACCCCTGTTTCCAGCAATTCCTGCGGCGGCGCAAGCAGTGGATTGCTCATCATGAATACAGTGGGGGGAACGTCTTTAGGAAAAGCATGATCACGCCTTGCAACCCCCCGGGTGACATGAAGATAAAGAGACTGATCGTCACTCTCGTTCAAATCGATCAATTGCTGCACCAGTGCACTCCACTCACTGTCTGAATGAGGATTTCTCAGGCGGATTCCATCCAGGCTGTGCTGCAGGCGCTCCAGGTGCTCAGGCAAGCGGAACGGCTTGTGCGAATAGACAGGAATGACTTCGTACACGCCGTCGCCGAAAATGAATCCCCTGTCCAGTACGGGAATTCGCGCTTCTTCGATTGGCATGAATTTGCCGTTGAGATAAATCATTATGCCTTGTCAATCCTCATCAATTCCTAGTTGAATAATAGGCGAACGCTGTCCACTGCCCGGCCCAAAAGGTTTCCGCTGCTCACAGCCTCCAGCGCGACCAGGGGGCGCTCACCCATAAGCTTGCCATCCAGCATGAATTTTACTGTGCCGACTTTTTGCCCGGCACTGACGGGTGCGATCAACGGCTGCTTGAATTCCATTTTTGCCTTCAACTTGTCCGCCTGAGATCGGGGAAGCGAAAAATAGACATCCTGAGCGAACCCGGTCCTGAGCTTGTCCTGAGTTCCTTTCCATAGCTGAATAGCGGTTACCTCGCGCTCCTTCGCGTATAAGCGAACGGTATCATAGTACTGGAAGCCGTAGTTCAGAAGCCGCTGGCTTTCGATAGTTCGCGCGCTGTCCGAGATTGTGCCCATCACGACGGAAACCAACCGACGCTCACCGCGTTTGGCGGACGAAATGAGGCAGTAGCCCGCTCCTTCGGTAAATCCCGTCTTGATCCCGTCTACGTTGGGATCGAGCCACAGCAAGCGGTTGCGGTTCGTCTGGGTGATCTTGTTGTAGGTGTATTCGCGCAATGAATACAGGGGATAATATTCGGGAAAAGTCCGGACAATGGCGGCGGCGAGCAGACCAAGATCATGGGCGGTGCTGTAATGATCCGGATCTGGGAGCCCTGTCGAGTTGACGAACCGCGTATTTTTCATCCCCAGACGTCCAGCCTCCTTGTTCATGAGCTGAGTGAAAGCGCTTTCCGAACCCGCAACGGCTTCAGACAGTGCTATGGAGGCATCGTTGCCCGACTGAACGATCACCCCGCGTATCAGTTCATCAACGGTTACAGGCTTGCTCGGATCAATGAACATGCGCGAGCCTGGAGCACGCCGAGCTTGGTCGGACACGGGCACCGCCTGGGTGAGCGAGATGCGCTTCTGATAGAGAGCACCGAAAACCACGTACGCGGTCATGAGTTTGGTGAGCGACGCAGGCTCAACTCGATCGTGAACGTTTTGCCCAACCAGAGTCTGTCCGCTCTGGAGATCGATGAGAGCGTAGGATTTGGCAGCGATGGAAAAATCTTGCGGCGGTCTGGTCAGTTGGGGCTGCTGGGCTGTTGCAGGCAAAACGAACAAGCAGAACAACAGAAGAGGTAAACGTTTCATTGACAACTAAACGTTCGTCAAAACGATATTATACCCTAGCCACCTGACCGGCGTGACCTGTGGCTCCGGCAGGGGCAGCCAGAATTCCTTCGCCAACCCGTCGACCTTTTGAATGCAAATCTGGACCAATACCTGAGCCTTCAGTACGAGGAACGCCTCCTTCACCGCCTTCGACTTCCCCCGAAGATACTGCCCAGCACGCCCCGGAAGATCTCGCGTCCAACTTGAGAGCCAATGGAACGTGCCGCGCTTTTCGCTACCGAATCCAGGATGCCCGGTTGGTGCCCGCCCCGTGGCCCTGTTTTCCCGAGCAAAACTTCGCTCAGGACATGCTTCAGATCCTCTTGGGAGCCGTTGTCGGTCCTGCCTGTCGATCGGGACGCCACTTTTCGCCCGGCTTCATTGCCGGTACTCGCACCGTTATTAATGATCTCATACGCCGATTCGCGGTCAATGGCCTGTTCATAACGGTTACGCAGGCGGGAAGATGCGATAATGGCTGAGCGCTCAGCATCGGAAATCGGCCCGATCCGGGATGCGGGTGGCAGAATAAAAGCGCGCTCCACCATTGCCGGCCGGCCATTTTCGTCCAGCAGCGAGATGAGGGCTTCGCCGACCGAGAGTTCGGTAATAGCTTCCGCTGTATCAATCCGGGGATTGGCACGAAGGGTGGCGGCTGCCGATCTCACCGCTTTCTGGTCGCGCGGGGTAAATGCACGTAGTGCATGTTGCACTCGAT
>DASSHJ010000050.1:0-3832 GCA_035692965.1 Nitrosospira sp.
GCTGCTGGAGCAATATGAAAACAAGAGCTATCTATATGGCCGGCAAGCTCAAGATCTCCAATCGCATACCTCCGCGCTAATCCGTGATTACGAGAAAAGCGTGAAAGCGAGCGAAAAATTAGCGACCTTGCATCGTCAAATGGCTGCCAGGCTCAATCAAAATCACGCCGCCAACTCGCATTCCGCGAGCGGGTTGTAACAATTTCGGAGAAACGGCCTGAGGGTGCGTTCGCTTGCATGCCTTAGGCCTGGTCGGAAAGCTGAGAGGTCCCATCTGTTTGAAACGAAACCTCCGTTCAATCAAGTACAAGGCCTTCCTCCTAAGCGCCGAGTTCCACTTGGCTAGCATGGAATTGATGTGCTGCCGCGTCACGGAGGACGTTCAAGGCGGCGGTCTGGATTGCCAAAGCAATCCGGTTCGCTGCTGCAGCCCTCCGCGAGCGCGGCATCAGTCCCGCCGTCTCCCATGACCTTCACTCGTCGGCCCCTGATACCCTGCTTCGCTTGCCCACGAGCCTAGTACGCTGAGATATCGAAGTAGCGGTGGTAACGCGCGTCAACGCAGCACTCCCCGCCGCAATAACTTCCAGGAAACTTTGAAACCCCACAGAACGGGATGCCGGCGCAGCATGGGCGTCACTTCCACACGCACCCCGGTATGTCGCTCGATTTTCCATGCTGCGTAATTGATGCTGTCATTAAAGGTGAATGCCGCCTTGGCGAGGCGAAGCACCGTGAGAATTTTTCCCTGCCACCGGCGCAATCGCCAGCGTAGTGATGCTCGGCGACGCTCGTGCGCGTCCGCCAAGGGATGGTAACTATCCCCCGGTAAAGCTTCGAGCACCTTGTCTAATGCGGGCAGGGCATTGCGTGTAAGAAGCGTGTAATCCTCCAGATTGAGCTGCACAAGCTGGCGCGCACGTGTTGCGCGTTCAGGCCTCAACTCCGCTGCATAGGTCTGCATCAGACCGTTCGTCCAGATTGCTTCCGCATCGACAGCGGATGAGCCCAGCATGGGGAGACTGGATTTAAGGAATTTCAAGACAGCGTGGGCCAAGGATTCGTGGATACGTCTGCGAATGGCATCATCGCGGGCATGCAGCAATCGCGAAGGCTGTGCAAAGCGCGCCCATAGATAGGGATGAAACCAGTGCCGCGTCCCTTCTTCGAAGTGCCCCATGGATACGACCGCATACTTCGCGCGGAACTTCTTTTCATCCCGTTCGACTTCCAGATAAAACACATTCGGCGGCAGCCAGTCGTTCATCAAACGCAAGTAATTTTGAGGATATGCTTTGTGATAGCTGCTTACAACAACGTAAAAATCGGCGATTCCATCACCGATCTCACGCGAACGAAGGCATGAGCCATAGAGAAGAATAGCATCGAGCGAGGCGCCAAAGCGCGACCTCATCGCTTCGGCCAGGACAATAAAGTCTTCGGATACGGCTTCGGAAGTTTCCAGGGCTATTTGCCGAATCAATGCTTCCGGTGGTGGCAGCACGCCATCTGAATTGCCGGACATATCAGCTCCGTACACTGCTTGTGGACCCCGCCAGAAAGGTGACCGGGCCAACTGCAGTAATGCGCAGGGGCCCCCGCTCACGCGCGGCGTGATAGGACTCTCCATCGACAATATAGTCATCGTCGATCAAAAGCTCCAGCACACGCTTATTGCAACTGTGATAGCCGTTTTTATCGTTGAGGACGTTCCTGCCCCCCGAGAGCAACTGCATCAGGGAACGCAACGGGTGCTTCTGCTGTTGACGTACAAAAGTTATATGCAAAGGCTCCTGCTCCTGTCCCCAGTATGGCCGCATTCCAAACAGGAGTCGATCGAGGGTGCTTGCGAACAGAAATGCAAATGACCCGTGATGACGTTCATCATCTCCCTCCATGATCGACATCTGAACCGGCGCCCAGGCGCCGCTGCGCAATCCGAGTAGCACGCCCGCCAGGTAGCCAAGAGTGATAATCCCGGAATAAATTTCGCCGGTAATACCCAGCCGTTTGATCGGGCTCCGGGAGAATATCACTGCCCGCGCAATAAGTCCCACGCCGAAAAACATCCCGTAAACCTTTACCGCGCCTGTCTGCTCGATGCATAGCACGTGCCGCTGCAACAGTGCGGGCAAGGCGCGCTTTAACAAAGAATCCTTCAATTGCTGGAGAATCTGTTCCGGGCTGCCGCTATGCCCGAGATCCAGCGCAGTCATATTGGTCGTACCCCCGGGTACGATGGCCAGGAGTGGCCAGTTTGTGAGCGGTTGCGTTGCGAACAAATGGCACAATGCGCCCTGCACCGTTCCATCCCCACCTACTATTACCAGCAAATCGGTATCGTCACGGATAAAGGCATCAATCGATCCGTTAATCTCGGACGCATTCGTAACTTCCCTGCGGGTGGCGCCCGGTATTCCGTCAAGCATTCGTCTCAAGACATCCCTGCGCTTGCGGATGCGTCCGCTGAGGGGGTTGAAGAGAAATCCGACGCGGGCCGTTCCAGCGCTGAACCTATCCATCCGCAACTTTTCTGTCATTTACCTTGACCATCACTGGCGTAAAAATACGGGTAGCAAGCTTCCCATCGTCTCGGCCTGGCAGAATTTCTTCAAACCATGAGCGCAGAGGACCGTTTGTTCGGCGTGCCAACCAGCCCATCGCAACCCGCAAGGCAAGAAAAACGGTTGAGATTAAATGCCAGACGATGACAGATATCAAGCCGACATCAGGTCTGCCTGCCAGCCAGCCGAGTGTAAGCAGGATCAGGTTGGGATTTCGCCGCGCTGTGATAAGGCGGCTGAACGAATCAACAGGGCGCCAGATGAAGATATCGAACGACGCGACCCAGAACTGGAATGCGCCCTCGCACAACCGCCCCCCAATATAACCAGCAAGTATCAGCACGATCAGAACCGGCATGTCCGGCATCCATGCCGGGGCCTCGGGTAAGCCTACTGCCCAGGCAATGTACCAGAGCGGTGGATGTACGATGTCGAGCCCGTGATCGAGAACGTCTCCGGCCCGGCTTGAAGTAACCGTTACTCTTGCCAGTTTTCCATCCACCGTGTCCAGGAAAGTCATCAACCATCCCATGACCAGGCCGAACCCATAGAAGCCATACCAGAAAGCGACCCCAGCCAACACTGCGAATAACAGGCTCAGCAATGTGACATGATTCGGTCTCAAGCCTGTGCCTACGCAAAAACGGACTGCCCAGTATGCAGGAACTGGCCACAACCATTTTGTAACCAGGTCCGTTACGCCCTTGTAAGACCGGGCAAACAGCTCTGATTCAAGCTTGCCGCGGTTTTCTTCGAAGATAGGAAAGACGTAGGGCTGATCTCTTTTCTTGAGGTTTTGCCGAACATTCAGAAGGTTCAAATCCTCGACCGTGTAGCGGGGCAGGGTTGAGAAGGACTGCCCCGTTCCTTCATCCATCAAGTACGCCAAAGCATAAGACCCCTTATCCGAGGTCCGCATGGCGATCACCTGGCCCGTGTCGCTGACGAGGAGGCAGTCCTGTTCCGCCTTCATCAATGCGGACAGTACCCTTGCGTCGAAAACGTGATCTCCGCGCAAGATGAGGCCGGGCTCATGTTCCGGCATTTGAGCGGGTTCGTTGATCAGGCGGCATTGTTGAAAAGAACTCAGCATGCGCTTGAGCCGCTCCCGCCCGCTTAAACCCCAGATTTCTGTTTCACTGTCACCGCTTATAAATGCAAATGTCATCAAGATATTACCTGTACGGCCTGTACAGCCGGTCTGTCGATCAAATGGCTTAATCCCTCCCGTCGCTGCCTGAAATGGGCCGTCTCAAACAGGGGTATTA
>DASSHJ010000051.1:0-4357 GCA_035692965.1 Nitrosospira sp.
GCTTAAGCCCCAGGTAGGACGCTTCTTCGACGCCATTCGTCTGTTGTGACCCTTCTCCTATCCTCCATCCCGGTGCCAGCTCACCACCAACCCCTGCTCGCCCGGCGCTGCCTGGTAGTCACTATCCACCCCGATACCTGGCACACAGACCAAATGCTCTCCGCTGAATATCAGCGGCAATCTTTGCCGTTCCCAATGGGGAAGTCCTGCCTCGCGTAAAAGATTTTTCAGGCTGCGGCGCGGTCTGTTATAGTGAGGACGAAGGCGTTCCCCTCCCCGGCGGGGCCGGACCCAAACGGGTGATTCCACCAGCTTTTGCAGGTTGATGCCTACACCTTCACTGCGTGAGAACCGGACGATTCCGCCGAGCTCCCTGACCTCGAGCTGCTCTTCGCCATTCCATTTCAACTGCCAATCTGGAGTCGGTGTACCTGTTATCCGATCCTTTTCGTTCCTTGCTTTGCGCACATGAAGCTCCCCGCGGAAACAACGAATTTCGGTGTCTCCGAAAATCACATGCATCTTGCTGTCCGGGCGCGAGGACATGAGTTGCCTTAGCAGATCATCGAGTTTCGCCGTACTGGGCAAAATGGCGCCTTGCTGCACAAGGCTGTAGCGCAACAGGTTTTTGGCGCGCCGCAGGCTTAGTTTGCGCAATGCCGCTATCTCCAGCCTGCCGGAAGCAGCGCATCCTTTGCCATCGGCCTCGGCCAGTTCGTCCAGCAGGATGGAAGTCTCGGCCATATGACGGCTCACGCGAGAAAGGGTCTGCCGGTAGCCCGGAAAGCGTCTTTCGAGCAGTGGAAAAATCTGATGGCGCAGGAAATTACGATCGAACGAAAGATCGATGTTGCTCTCGTCCGAAATCCAGCTCAAACGATGTTCCTCGGCGTAGTCCTCGATCTCGCGCCGTGAAACCTCCAGCATGGGCCGCAATAATTTTGGGCGGGTAGGCCCGCGTTGTTCCTTGCCTGTCGATAAGAATGCACCAGTGTCAAGAACTGCGCTGCCTGGGGAGTGATCTCTCACGACCGGCATTGATCCCAGGCCTTTTACCCCGGCCCCTCTCAATAATTGCAAAAGCAGCGTTTCAGCCTGGTCATCCTGATGCTGCGCCAATACGACGTAGTCGGCTTCAAGTGTTCCGAACTCGAAATAGCGCTGGTCGCGAGCTGAAGCTTCCAGACTCGTGCCTGGCTGCTTAAGGACCCGTACCTTGGAGATCTTGAGGGGGATTTCTTCGGCCCGGCATAACTCACTACAAAACTCAGCCCATCTGCTTGCATTTGGACTGATGCCATGGTCGACGTGAATAGCGGAAAGCGAAAAGGATATTCGCGATGAAAACGACGCCAGCAGATTCAATAGTACGACTGAATCGACTCCACCGCTCAAAGCCACAACCAGATGATCGCCCGATTGGACGCGTTGGCGCAGGACGTTCTCTACCCTGCTGGACAAACTATTTGACTTTAGCTTCCTTGAACTTGCCATACCCCATCAGCCGCTCAAAGCGCCTTTCCAGGAGCGCCTCGATCGAATACTGCTGCAACTGCCCAAGCGAGTCCTGCAGGGCCTTGCTTACAGATTGCATGACACCCTCATAATCCCGATGCGCGCCGCCAACCGGTTCGTTGATAATTTTGTCTACAAGGCCGAGTGAGGCAAGCCTTTGGGCTGTGATACCCATGATCTCGGCCGCTTCCGGCGCTTTGTCGGCACTTTTCCATAATATTGAGGCGCAACCTTCAGGGGAAATAACCGAGTAGGTTGCATACTGCAACATCTGGACCACGTCGCCGACCGCCAAAGCCAACGCACCGCCCGAACCGCCCTCGCCGATGATAGTGCAAATCACCGGCACCCTGAGTTCGGATAAAACGTACAGGTTTTTCCCAATAGCCTCCGATTGCCCGCGCTCTTCCGCTCCTATGCCTGGATATGCACCTGGAGTATCGATGAAAGTGAGCAGCGGGATCGAGAATTTTTCTGCCAGGCGCATCAGGCGCAATGCCTTGCGGTAACCTTCGGGCTTGGGCATGCCGAAATTACGATGGATTTTTTCCTTGGTGTCGCGTCCCTTCTGGTGCCCGATCACCAGCACGCTCTGGTCATTGAAACGTGCCAAGCCACCGATTATGGCGAAGTCATCAGCAAAGCTCCGGTCCCCATGAAGCTCTTCGAAATCGGTGAACAAATGCTGGATATAGTCCAGCGTATATGGCCTCTGTGGATGCCGGGCCACCTGGGATATTTGCCAGGGGGTAAGTTTTGTATAGATGCTTTGGGTGAGGGACTGGCTTTTCTTTTGCAGACGCGTGATCTCGGAGGAAATATCAACAGCGGAGTCTTCCTGGGCAAAGCGAAGCTCGTCAATCTTTGCCTCAAGCTCGGCGACGGGCTGCTCGAAATCCAGAAATGTTGTTTTCATGAAGCGAGGGGCAATTTTGAAACCGCAATGATACAGGATCGGGCGAAACCCGAGAAACCTCCGCTAAGCCTTCGATCGACTCTTAACCAAATCCGTGTGGCAAGCCGCCTTTTTTTCACGCCTCTGAAGAGCATGAGGCCTTGGTTGTATTTGCGAAGGTTATTTGCTTTGCTCTGTGTTTAGACCGGGGAATTTTTAATGCTCGAAGGCGCGATAAGTCAGTCAGCCTCTACCATACGCCCCCAACTGCCGATAAGATGGGCTCGCTCACGTCGTTCATAACCTTTATTCATACTCGATCCCACAATCTTTCATATCTGAAAAACTCGCAATGATAGCGATCGATTCCGCAATGATGCGATTGTGACCGAAACCCTTTTCACGCGAGCAAATGAGGTTATGGCGGCAGCCTTCTGTCTGCTGATCAGCGCGAACGTCTGTGCGCGGGATGGCATCGGCGAGACAAACGGCTCACGATCGCCGTTCAACCTCTCGGGGTATGCCGAAGCCTATTATGGTGTCGACTTCAACGATCTCGACAGCAACAGAAAGCCGTCATTCTTTGTCAGCTACACCAAAAACGACAAGGTTTCCGTTAATTTGGGTTTTGTAAAAGGATCGTACGTCACAAACAACACCAGGATCAATCTGGCGTTGGCGGCCGGGAGCTATGTAAGAGCGAATTACGCGGCAGAACCTGAAATACTGAAACATATATACGAGGCAAACATTGGCATAAAACTTGGGGGAAGAAGCAATTTGTGGGTGGACTTAGGAGTCTTTCCCTCGCACATTGGGTTTGAAAGCGCGATAGGCAAGGACAACTGGACACTAACGCGAGGCATCGGGGCGGATAACACGCCCTACTTTGAAACGGGCGCCAAGATTGGCTACACCTCAAATAATGAAAAATGGTTTTTTAGCGCGTTGATCCTGAATGGCTGGCAGCATATCAAGCCTGTGCCAGGAAATTCCATCCCTGCCTTCGGCACACAGGTTACTTATAAACCTTCTCCCCGGATAATCCTGAATAGCAGCACCTTTATAGGCAGCGACAAGCCGGATAGCAACAGGCAGATGCGTTATTTTCATAATTTCTATGGCAGTTTGAAATTAAATGACGAACTTGCCGCGATGGTGGGTTTCGATATCGGTTTCGAACAGAAAAGCAAGGAATCTTCGGCAATGAATATGTGGTTTAATCCCGAGGCCATGCTGAGGTACACACCCACCGCAAAGATCGCTCTCGCGTTCAGAGTTGAATATTATGACGATCGCCATGGGGTAATGATCCCATCCGGCACACCCGGTGGTTTTAAAACATGGGGATTCTCAACCAATTTCGATTACAAACTCACAAATAACATTCTTTGGAGAGTCGAAGCGAGAACATTGCGCAGCAAAGACAAGGTCTTTACCAGGGATGATGGCAGCGCTGCAGACAGCATGCTATTTGTGACCACATCCCTGGCGGTCAATTTTTGATCAATTCTCCATTCCGCGAATCGGGTGGAGCATATCAAATAAAAACTCTTTCATAAAAACCCTTCCATGCCTTGCTTGTCTTACCACTTTGCTTTTCCAGGCAAAGGTACATCCGGTTTTTGCCTCTGCCCCTGCGGGATACCTTGAATATACTCGGAATTGCCTGAAAAATAGTATAAAATACAACTCCTTATAATCCCATTTTGCAGGACCCAATCATTGATTTCCACCGCCAACATCACCATGCAATTCGGGGCAAGACCCCTGTTCGAAAACGTTTCCGTCAAGTTCGGAGACGGCAACCGTTACGGCTTGATCGGCGCTAACGGCTCGGGTAAGTCGACGTTCATGAAAATTCTGGGCCGCGATCTGGAGCCGACTTCGGGCAATGTTGCCGTCGACGCCGGCGAGCGTGTCGGAAAGCTGCGTCAGGATCAGTTC
>DASSHJ010000052.1:0-2846 GCA_035692965.1 Nitrosospira sp.
GACACGCTCGACCAAAAACTATGGGTAGCCCTCAGTTGCCCCACGCGCGGAATCGAGTTCGATTCGCGGACGCTTGATCTAATCGATAGCGATCACGACGCCCGCGTGCACGCGAACGAAGTGCTCGGCGCCATCACATGGGCCGGCCGCTTGCTCAAAAATCCGGATTTGCTTGTCAGTGGCTCGGACTACCTGTCACTGGCCGAGATCAATGATGGGACAGAGGAGGGCCAGGATCTGACTGCTTCCGCTCAGTACATCCTGAAAAGCCTGGGCAAGCCGGAAGCGACTGAGATCTCGATCTCAGATCTGGATGATATTGAAAAATTCGTAGCGGGGCTCGAATTTAATGGTGATGGAGTGATTGACCCTCTCCAGGTCAAGGATGCCAAGCTGCGCGCAACAATTGAAGATATTATCGCTTGTCGCGGTTCAGTGCCGAATGCCGACGGGAAAGCGGGAATCAGCCAGGAAATCTGCGATGCTTTTTTTGCCGAGGTTACAGCTTATGTGAATTGGCTGGACAGCGCTGATGGCGACACGAACGTTCATTTTCTCGGAGAGAAAACGACTGAAGCCGGGGCCGCCTTTAATGCCGTCAAGGATAAAGTCAACGACTATTTCACCCGTTGCCGTCTTGCCGCCTATGACCCTCGCGCAGCTATCCCGCTGAGCCGCTCAGCCGAGGATTATGAGCGCATCGCGGCGGAAAATCTGTCCGCCCAGAACCCCGACATTGCCGATTTCCCGCTGGCGACTGTTGAAGCCGGCAAACCGCTGCCGTTACGCTCGGAAATCAATCCCGCTTGGCAAGGCCGTATCGCGGCCTTGCGCGAGCAGGCTATCAACCCCATTCTTGGAGAAAAGGAAAACTTGTCTGCCTCGGAGTGGGAAGACCTTTGCATCAAATTCGCACCCTTTGAGGCCTGGCAAGAAGCCAAGACCACTTGCTGCGCCGAGCGGTTGGGCGACTCACGCCTGCGAGAAATTGCAAGGAGCGGGGATAAGGAGAAAATCGACCACCTGATCAGCCAGGACAAGGCGGTTGAGGGCGAAGTCAAGTCTATCCAATCGGTGGAAAAACTTCTGCGGTTCCACCGCGACCTGTTCAAGCTCGTCAACAATTTTGTCTCGTTCCGCAGCTTCTATACGGGGCGCGACAAGGCGATGTTTCAGCTAGGGACACTTTACCTGGATAGCCGTAGTTGCGATCTCTGCGTCCGAGTGGACGATGTCGCGAAGCACGCGGAGTACGCCAATATGAGCGGCATTTTCCTTGCTTATTGCGAATGTGTGCGAAAGGACGGCGCGGAAAAAATGAACATTGCTGCGGCCTTTACGGATGGGGACTCGGATTTCCTGATGGTCGGCCGCAACGGTATCTTCTACGATAGAAGGGGCCGGGACTGGGATGCCACCATTGTACGCATCCTCGATCATCCTATCAGTATCCGGCAGGCGTTCTGGTCGCCATACAAAAAGCTGGTCAAGTTCATCAGTGAACAAATGGAGAAGATGGCCGCAGCCAGGGCTGCCGCAGCGGATGAAAAACTCCTCAAAACAGCGGCAGAGGCCGCTAAACCCGTAGCAGAGGGAACGCCGCCGCCCCCGACGCCTGCCCGCCAAGCTTTCGACGTGGGTAAATTTGCGGGAATCTTTGCCGCAATTGGATTAGCCCTGGGGGCGATCGGGGGAGTTCTGGCGACGATCGTCAGTGGAATACTGAGCCTGAGAATATGGGAGATTCCATTGGCCATCATCGGGCTGATACTGCTGATTTCGTTGCCATCCATGCTTATCGCATGGTTCAAGCTGAAAAAACGCAATCTGGGACCTATACTCGATGCCAACGGCTGGGCCATCAACGCACGGGCTCGCATCAATATTCCGTTTGGCAAATCCCTTACAGAAATGGCGGTATTACCGGAAGGCTCACGCCGTTCGCTGGTTGATCCCTACGCCGACCGGAAACCCATTTGGCCTTATTATTTACTGATCGCTGCCGCCGTGATCGCAGCACTAGTCACGTTATGGTATTTTGGAGTTTTTGGAAACCGGACAACTTAAAGCGTGCTGCGGGAGTCAGGGATGGACATGGATGAATTGAATTCAGTGGCGACGGCAATGGTCGCAAAGCCCAAAGGTCTACTGGCGGCAGACGAAAGCACCCCGACAATTACGAAACGTTTCGGGTCGGTGGGTGTAGAGTCGACCGAGGAAACGCGCCGGAGATACCGTGAACTGCTTTTCACGACACAAGGCATTGAAAAGTATATCAGCGGCGTGATCCTGTTTGACGAAACCCTGCGAGAGAGCGCGCACGATGGTACACCTTTCGCCAATCTCCTCTCTGGTAGAGGGATCATACCGGGCATAAAGGTGGACAAGGGTGCGAAACCGCTCGCGCTATACCCCAGAGAAAAAATTACCGAAGGCCTCGACGGATTACGCGACCGGCTCGCCGAATACAAGCAATTGGGAGCGCGCTTCGCAAAATGGCGTGCAGTGATAGAAATCGACGAACTGAATATTCCTTCATCATACGCAATCAGCGCGAATGCCGATGCCCTCGCCCGCTACGCAGCCCTCTGCCAGGAAGCGGGCCTCGTGCCTATCGTGGAACCCGAGGTGCTTATGGACGGCCCCCATGACATCGAGCGGTGCGAAGCAGTCACTTCTCGCGTGCTTGAGAAAGTGTTTGCCGAACTGGATGCACACAGGGTCGTGCTCGAGGGGATTTTACTCAAGCCGAATATGGTGGTGGCTGGAAAGAAATGCTCGCACCAGCCAGGAGTGGAAGAAGTAGCGCAGGCTACTCTTCGCTGTCTTCGCCGCTACGTGCCTGC
>DASSHJ010000053.1:0-4615 GCA_035692965.1 Nitrosospira sp.
CCCAGGGGGCTGCCTTCGCCATCGGTGTTCCTCCACATCTCTACGCATTTCACTGCTACACGTGGAATTCCACCCCCCTCTGCCACACTCTAGCCTTGTAGTTTCAAACGCAGTTCCCAGGTTAAGCCCGGGGATTTCACATCTGACTTACAAAACCGCCTGCGCACGCTTTACGCCCAGTAATTCCGATTAACGCTTGCACCCTACGTATTACCGCGGCTGCTGGCACGTAGTTAGCCGGTGCTTCTTCTTCCGGTACCGTCAGTGATCACAGGTATTAGCCGTGACCGTTTCGTTCCGGCTGAAAGAGCTTTACAACCCGAAGGCCTTCTTCACTCACGCGGCATGGCTGGATCAGGGTTTCCCCCATTGTCCAAAATTCCCCACTGCTGCCTCCCGTAGGAGTCTGGGCCGTGTCTCAGTCCCAGTGTGGCTGGTCGTCCTCTCAGACCAGCTACTGATCGTCGCCTTGGTAAGCCTTTACCTCACCAACTAGCTAATCAGACATCGGCCGCTCAAAGAGCGCAAGGTCTTGCGATCCCCTGCTTTTCTCCGTAGAGATTATGCGGTATTAGCACACCTTTCGGTGCGTTATCCCCCACTCGAAGACACGTTCCGATGCATTACTCACCCGTTCGCCACTCGCCACCAGGGTTGCCCCCGTGCTGCCGTTCGACTTGCATGTGTAAAGCATGCCGCCAGCGTTCAATCTGAGCCAGGATCAAACTCTTCAGTTCAATACTGGTAAAACTCTCGCTTGACGAATTTCCCGATCCCGGCTTCCTAAGAAACAAGGTTGCCAGAATCGTATTACATCGTGCGAGCACTTCAACTTTAAAGACCTGACTATGTCCCCAGAGGGGATAGCCAGTTGTCCCGGTCAAGTGCCCACACCTATCGGCTGTAAATTTTTAAAGAGCAGTGCTGGCCTTAAACAAACCTATCAAGGCAAGCAACGAAAGGCGGCATTATACAGATACCAGGAACGCGGTCAAGAGTTTTTATTTCTTTCTTCGTCAGGTAACCGCACCCCGTCGAATTTTTCCTGCTTGCTGCTTTTTACTTATCCTGCTGTTTCACGCCTTCGCTGTCAGGAGCCATTCGACCACGGGCCACCTAAACAAGTTCCACGGTTTCAGGTTTTATCTCAACCTGGCCGAGGCATATGAAGCTCGGTTGCTTTCTCCAGCAAGCCTGAGAGTATCACCCCGATTGCCAAACAGCAAGTCTATTACATTAATATAGACAGTACACTCGTACGTTGGTTCACGCCTCCTTGCGCTTCCTCGCAACGTCCTCTCCCTGATAGGATGAAGGAAGAAGGAGGAGGGAAAAGCGGCCGGGCAAGCAGAGGCGGCGGTAACAGCACGTATTTATTTTACCGTTACCCTGGCGAATTTCCGCTTGCCTACTTGCAACACTGCGGTTTGACCACGGCCTACTGAAAGGGTTTTGTCGCTCACTCTTTCGCCGTTTATCTTTACCCCGCCTTGCTCGATCATCCGCAGGGCTTCGGTCGTACTCGCAGTCAACCCCGCCAGCTTGAGCAATTGGGGAATGGGCAATTGCTCTTTGTCAGCGTGCAGCAGTCTTTCCACAATATCGTCAGGAGTCGCTCCACGCTTGAACCGCGCCTCGAAATCGGCTAGCACACGTTCGGCCTTCTGTTTGCCGTGAAAACGTGCAACAATTTCTTGCGCGAACAGGACCTTGATGTCTCGGGGGTTGCGACCCTGCTCGACCTCGCTTTGCCACTGCCGGATGACGCTCAAGGGTTCGAACGACAGCAACTCGATATATCGCCACATCAACTCATCGGAAATGGACATTAACTTGCCAAAAATATCGGTCGAGCTTTCGGTAATGCCAATATAGTTGCCTGCTGATTTCGACATCTTGTTCACGCCATCCAGTCCTTCGAGCAACGGCATGGTGAGGATGCATTGAGGCGGCTGCCCAAAATGCTTCTGCAGCTCACGGCCCATCAGCAAATTGAACTTCTGGTCAGTTCCGCCGAGCTCCACATCTGCCTTCAGAGCGACCGAATCGTAGCCCTGGATGAGCGGATATAAAAATTCGTGAATCGCGATAGGCTTGTTGCTTCGATAGCGCTTGCCAAAATCATCGCGCTCCAGCATTCGGGCAACGGTATGCGTTGCGGCCAGTCTTATCACGTCCGCGGCTCCCAATCGATCCATCCAGGCTGAATTGAATACAACTTCGGTCTGTTCGGGGTTCAGTATCCGAAAAACCTGGTTCTGGTAGGACTTTGCATTCTCGACGACCTGTTCGCGCGTGAGAGGAGGACGTGTGGCGTTTTTGCCGCTGGGATCACCGATCATCCCCGTAAAATCACCGATCAGAAACAGGGCATGGTGGCCCAGATCCTGAAAATGGCGCATTTTATTGAGTAAAACAGTATGGCCCAGGTGCAGGTCCGGCGCCGTAGGATCAAACCCGGCCTTGATCCGGAGGGGAGCGTTTGCAGCGAGCTTCTGCTCCAACTCGTCTTCCAGCAGAAGCTCGCCACAGCCGCGCTTGATAATCTCCAGTTGTTCCGAAATCGGTTTCGCCACAATCGATCAGGATGCTTTATACATCGTTATCCTCAGCAAAACCCCAGTTGATCAGCTTGTCGATCAAGGCGTTCGCATAATCGGGACGCCGGTTCTGATAATCGAGGTAATACGCATGCTCCCACACGTCGATTGTCAGGAGAGGCTTCAGCCCCTTGGTCAAGGGCATGTCTGCATTGCTCGTCTTGATTATTTTCAGACCGTCTCCATCCTTGACTAGCCATGCCCAACCGCTTCCGAATTGAGTGACCGCTGCATTCGCAAACTCTTTTTTAAAGGCATCCAGGCCGCCAAACGACGCCTCGATTTTCTGCTTCAGGGAAGAAGGAGGTTCTCCGCCTCCATTGGGCGACAGGCTGTTCCAATAGAACGTATGGTTCCATACTTGTGCCGCATTATTGAAGATGCCCGCTTTGTCCGCCTTGCCAGCGGTTTCAGTGATGATCTCCTCCAGCGACTTGTCGGCGAACTCGGTGCCCACTATAAGTTTATTGAGATTGTCGACGTATGCCTTGTGATGCTTGCCATAATGGAAACTTAGCGTATTTGCCGAGATCACCGGTTCAAGAGCGTTTTCAGGATAGGGCAACGGTGGCAGCGTATGTTTCGCATCTCCAGTCTGATTACTCATCTTCTTCTCCTTTGAAGTGACATAAAATCGGAGCCCCCTTATTCTCGATCCAGAGAGAACCTGGGAACCGAACGCGTGAGATACAATGCTGTCTCTGCGAAAGGCCCCTCTCCGTTCTTGTAGTACCAGTCCAAATGATAGACGCTAAAGAGGGGTGTGAGTCAGGTTTCGTGCAAACACAAGCGGGAAGGACTGAGGCAGCGCGCTTAGGTGTACATGATTCGCGAGTGTCTGTTTTGTGGGACAAGTATATCGGAAAAAGGTCTCCCTCACACATGCCGGCCAATCCTGACCTGGTTGCCCGCAAGTACTCGGCACCGCAACTGAAAGGGCGATCGTCCGGCACCAATTTCCAGGGAAATATCATGAATGAACCTTTGATCACCTGCCCCAGGTGCAAGGCGGAAATTCCGCTTACCGAGTCGCTTGCCGCACCACTTATCACTGCGACTCGCCAGCAATACGAGCAACAGCTTCTGCAAAAGGATGGGGAAATCGCGAAGCGGGAACGCGGTATTCGCGAGCGTGAAAAGGAGGTGGCGGAAGCAAAGCGCACGCTTGATGATCAAGTAGCCAGCCAGGTCGCCAAGCAGTTGAATTCTGAACGTTCACGCTTGATTGCGGAGGAAACGCGAAAGGCAAAACTTGCTGCGGCTGCCGAACTTGACAGCAGAACGCGAGAAATCGCGGAGCTTCACGAGGTGCTCAAGGGTCGCGACGAAAAACTGGCCGCCGCTCAAAAAGCCCAGGCGGAACTCGTGAAAAAGCAGCGGGAACTCGATGATGCGAGACGGGAACTCGAACTTACCATTGAGCAGCGGGTCCAGCATGGGCTAACCGCGGCGCGCATGCTTGCAAAGCAGGAAGCGGAAGAGAGCCTCAGGCTAAAAGTGATGGAAAAAGACCAGACCATAGCGGCCATGCAGCAAAAAATCGAGGATCTGAAGAGAAGAGCGGAGCAGGGCTCACAGCAATTACAGGGGGAAGTCCAGGAACTCATGCTCGAGAGCCTTTTGCGCGCGAAGTTTCCTTTCGATGCAATCGAGCCGGTTCCCAAGGGAGAGTTCGGGGGAGATGTTCTTCACCGTGTTATAGCCACAACCGGACAAACCGGAGGCACAATTCTTTGGGAGACCAAACGGACGCGAAACTGGAGCGATCTCTGGCTGGCCAAATTACGCGAGGACCAGCGCGCCGCCAAAGCGGAGATCGCGGTAATCGTGACCCAGACTCTGCCAAAAGGCATCGAAACGTTTGAATTGATCGATGGCATCTGGGTTACGCACCCTCGCGCCGCACTGCCCGTAGCGCTTGTCTTGCGCCATTCATTGCTGGAGCTTGCGCTCGCGCGGCAGTCTTCCGAAGGCTTGCAAACCAAGACCGAACTGGTTTACCAGTACCTCACGGG